>CAVHKA010000117.1:0-6360 GCA_963636325.1 Agathobacter sp.
AGCTTAGGCAACGAGATGTCTCGGCTCGTAGCTGGCTGCCACTTTTCCGAGGCAATTATATTGTAACAGGAGGAACAGCGAATGAAATATAAATACTATGTGGCTCTGACTGGCCAAGAGCGGCGGATGGTGATTGAAAGTCTGAACAGGCTTCGCAACAAACTTATTTCAGCAGGCCGGTATACCGGTGCCGTGGATGAACTGCTGATCAAAGCGGCAAACGCAAAAGTCAAGAAATTCAAGGTTGCAGAACGAAGGATATGAATATGGAAAAGTACAAATTTGATGAAAGAAACGGACTGTGGTACGAATTGCAGGGCGACTATTACTTGCCTTGTCTGAAACTGTCGGAGAAAGAACAGACAAATTGCAAAACCTAAGTTTCCCAATAATAATTCACTATGTTGGACGGAATATACACCGGCAACACGCCATCGAATTGGGAGTAATGTTAAAGGCGAGGTTTGAACCCTCTTTTAGGAATCCAAGCCTCGCCTTTACGGGGTTACAACGCTTTCATGCTGTGCCTCCTGGAAATCTGGCTCAGCAGGCACCCCGGAGGATGTCATCGGCCACACCTTCCAGCTGAGAGCGGTCAAGATTCCGCAGCGCGGTGAGCAGAACTTCGATATCCTCCATCGTGTTGAAGTACCCGGGACTGACGCGCACCGTACCGGCATACTTGTTGCTGCCCAGATGCTGATGGATTAGGGCTGCACAGTGGTGTCCTGCACGGACAGCGATATCGTATTTGTTGTCCAGGATGGCGGCCACTTCAATGGCCTTGAAACCTCTGACGCCAAAGGATACCACACCGGCCTGGTTTTGAAGTCCGCCGGGAGCACAATAAACTTCTACACCGTCGATCTTTCCCGCCTCTTCGATGAAGTGGGCGGCCATGGCACGCTCATGCTCCAGTGGCTTGATGGAGGGCAGCCATTTCAGTGCCGCTTCCAAACCAGCGATGGCCACGGTATCCTTGCTGCCGGCCTCCATACTGCCAGGCAGGGATGTGGGCATAGCAAGATCCTCGGACTTAGTTCCTGTGCCACCAGCCAGCGTCACCTGTAGCTTAGCTGAATTTTTGATGAGGAAACCTGCGATACCGAAGGGTCCATAGAGCGTTTTGTGTCCGGCAAAGCAGATGGCATCGGCCATCGTTTGGGCAAAAGGCAAGCGAATCAGGCCCACCGCCTGGGAGCCGTCCAGCAGGTTAAAAGCACCGTATCGTCGGGCCAGGCGGAAGATCTCCCGGTGGGGCAGGATATACCCCGTTACATTGGATACCGCCGTTACCGCCACGAAAGAGGGGGGATTCTCCTCAAACATGGCCGCCGTCTTAGCAAGGTCGATGGACAGATCTTCTGCCAGCGGCAGTTCCAGCACCTGAAAACCGATTTTTTTGCTCAACACATCCAGCGGCCGCAGCACGCTGTTGTGCTCATAAGGCGAGACATAGGCGATGGACTTCTCTGTCCAGGCCTGACCGTAAATGATCTGGTTCAGTGCGATAGTCACCGATGGGGTGAGCGCCACCTGTGCCTGTTCCCGGGCATCCATGAGGCTGATAAGCCCGGTGCGAACATTTTTGATCATCTGGTCGGCAGCACGGGCGGCGGCGTAGGCACCGCGACCTGCGTTCACTGCACCGGTACGGGCAAAAATGTCCATGGCCTGATAGACCACTTCTGGCTTAGGGAAAGTGGTTGCTCCGTTGTCAAGATAGATCACACAAACACTTCTTTCTGGTGCGTATTAATCAAAGTTGCGATTGTGGGAAAAATGGCCAGAGTTAGCAACCGGGGCAATAGTACTTACCCAGCGATTCGTGTAGTTGAAGAAACCAGCCACAAAAGCAGCCTCCAGAATCTCATGGTCATTCAAACCAACTTCACGCAGTTTCTCAACCTGTACGGCATCAATCTCACGGGGGTTGGCAGTAACAAACCATGCGTACTCGCACAATGCATAATCAACATCGGAGAGCAAACCTTTGCAGGAACGGAAATTATAAGACAGCTTATCCACCAGTTCAGCATTCTTCCACATACCACGCAGGTTATCGCCGTGGGTGGTCAGACAATAAGAGCAGCAGTTGTAGCTGGACACCACGACGCCGATCATTTCTTTCTGTGCATCGGTGAGCCAACAGCTATCATTGAAAAGAGAGCCCTTGAAGTTCAAAAATCCGATGTACTGCTTGGCGTTCAGAGGCAACACCTTGAAAAGGTTGTTGATGAACCCCCAGTTTTTTTCCATCACTTCTACATTTTTTGCAAATACGGCGTATTCCTCATCGGTCATTTCCGCACGGTCGGGTTTTTGCAGGCGAGAGAGCTGTTCATTAAATTCCAGTGCCATGATTCTTTACTCCTTTACACTTTTATTATATTAGACATCAGGTTTATTCTGCGGGGCAGATGGCAAAGCAGCGGGCGGGGAAGCCTACGCCATCTTTCAGCTTGGGGAAACCGCACACGATCATAGCGCCCACGGCAGGGCACTGATCCAGGTTGCGCATGACCTCGATCTGGAAACGGTTTACCTCCAGGATGTACTGCTCGCCGGGATAGGGATAGGCGTCGGGCTTGGTGGTAACGAAACCGGGATCGGTGTCGGCGGGCTCGTGACCGATCGAGGCGATATTGCGCTCTTCTACCAGCCAGCGGATGGCCTCTACATCCCAGCCGGGATAGTGGGGCACACCATTTTCATCGGGATTGTCCAGGTTGGTTCCTCTCTTGTGCCAGTCGCTGCGGAACGCCACAAAGCTGCCGGCGGGGATCCGGCCGTACTCGGCTTCCCAGGCCTTCAGATCGTCGATGGTCAGCATAAAGTCGGGATTCGCGGCACACTCTTTGGACTTATCCACCACCACCAGAGGCATTACCATCTCGGTGACATCAATGGATTCCATGGAACGGCCTTCGCCCCAGAAGTGGCGGGGAACATCCACATGGGTGCCGTACTGACTGGCCACGCTGACCTGGAAACAGCGCATGGGAGCCATCATATCCTCAGGGGTGCCTTCTACATAGTCAAACAGCAGTTTTGCTTCCAGAGGATTGAAACCGTACCAATGGGGGGTCTCGGGGCTCAGTTCATGGGTCAGGTCGACCCACTTGTACTTTTCGGACTTCAGTTCACTTACCAGATTCCACAGTGCAAGGTTTGCCATAATTACATCCTCCTAAAAATAGTTTTTGTTGGGAGCTGCTCGTGTTTTGGTAAAATATGCGGTTTTTGTATCAATCCTTCAAAAACACCAGGGACTTGATGTAGCCCTCTTTGGTGGCGTGGGGGATACGGCCCCGCTGGGCATTGTCACCCACGCAGATCACATTTTTGAAAGCGCTGCGGTACTCAGCCAGCACATCAGCCCGGGGAGCTACGCCCAGGGAGAGCACCACATGGTCGGCCTCAATGCGTTTTTCTTCCCCGGTCTTTACATCTTTGACCATCACATAGCCATCGCCAATCTCGGTGAGCATGGTGTGCAGGTACATGGTGGGATCCTTGGGTTTGATACGGCTCATTATGTCGTTGATGATGACGGAGAACATCCCGGTGCCCACGGTATCCAGCATCTCTACCATAGCTACCTGACAGCCCTCGTTGAGCATCATCTCGGCGCACTCCAAGCCTGTGATGCCCGAGCCGATCAGAGCTACCTTGCCGCTGACCTTCACATCACCGGAGATCACATCGTAAGCGGTGCATACATGCGGCTTATCCACGCCGGGGATGCGGGGAACGATGGGGGCGGCACCGGCCGCCATCACAACACCCTCCGGGGCGAGCGCTTTTACCTCGTCGATCGAGGGGGCTTTCCCCAATAGGACCTTTACGCCGGCGCGTTCCACCTCGGCCTTCATGGTCTCCACAAAGCGGGTGATTTTCTCTTTGTGGGGGCCCTTGTCAGCTAAGTTCATGGTGCCGCCCAGGGTATCTTCCTTCTCGAACAGCGTCACATCGAAGCCTCGCTTTGCCAGGGTCACAGCGCTCTGCATACCGGCGGGGCCGCCGCCGATGACGGCAACTACACGGCCCGCCCCATCCTGTTCCGGGACAAGAGGATAGGTACTCTCGTAGCCCACACGGGGATTCAGCGCGCACTTGACAGGCAACTGGGCGTAAAGCTGTTCGCGGCAGTACATGCAGCCGATACATTTGCGGATACCTACCACATCACCTTTGGCAGCCTTTTTCATGAAGAAGGGGTCGGCGATCAGGGCGCGGCCCAGGGCCACGAAATCGCACAGGCCTTTTTCCAGTGTCTCCTCGGCTACCAGCGGGTCCTTGATGGTGTTGGTGGCGATCAGGGGGATGGAGATGGCCTCCTTCACGGCGCGGGTAACATGTGCCTTCCAGAAGGAGTCGTAGGAGTAGGGCTCGCAGTTGGCATTGGCATTAAAGTTATTGCCATTGGACACATTTAGTGCGTCGGCACCAGCAGCCTCCAGCACCCGAGCGATAGCGGCGGCATCTTCCACGGTGCGGGTCTTGGGGATGTGGGGGGTGAACTCGTCGCCGCAGAAACGAACGGATACGGGGAAATCTTTTCCCAGGCGGGCCTTGATGCCCTGGACGATCTCGGTGTAGATGCGCAAACAGTTCTCAATACTGCCGCCGTATTCGTCGGTGCGGTCATTATAATAGGGGCTGAGGAATTGGTGGAGCAAGTAGCCGTGACTACCGGCCAGCTCTACGCCGTCAAAGCCAGCCTTTTGAGCACGGACAGCGGCATCAATGAAGCGCTGCTCCACGATTTTGATTTCCTCGACCGTCATCTTGTGGGCAGAGGGACCACCGGGAGCTACAGGCACCTCGCTGGCGGCCCAGGCCTTGCCGGCTGCAGTAGGGGCGCTTTTGGCGCCGTAGTGGTGCAGCTGGACAAAGCAGCGGCAGTCGTACTTGTGGATGGCCTCGGTCAGGGGTTGGAAGGAGGCGGTGTACTTGTCACTAGCCAGAGACATCTGCAAATTCCAGGGCTTATTGTTCACCTCGTCCACATTCACACCTTCGACGATAATCAGGCCCACGCCGCCCCGGGCACGCTCTTCATAATAGGCGATAGCCTTTTCGCCGGCATAACCCTGGTGTTCGCCGTACATCATCTGCATGGGGGCCAGTACAGCACGGTTCTTGATGGTCAGTCTACCGATCTTGCCGGGAGTAAAGAGTTTATCCATAGTGCTTTCCTCCTAAAATAATTACTTACCCAGCAGTTCGGTGCAGGCCTCGCCCAGCAGCTTCATACCCTTCTCGATGATCTCGTCGGTGCTGTTGGAGTAGTTCAGGCGCACGGTATGGACGCCGCGGTCTATCTCATAGAAGGGATCGCCGGGGCAGATGGCCACGCCCTTGGCAAGAGCGGCGCGGTACAGGTCAACAGATGTGATGCTGTCGGGCAGGGTGGCCCACAGGAACATGCCGCCCTCGGTGGGGGTGAAAGTCACGCCCTCAGGCAGATACTTGCGCATACAATCCATCATCAAGTTGGCCTTGGCGCGGTAGAGCTCCTTAGTCTTTTCGATGTGGGCGTCCACATCGTTGTCCTGGAGGTACTGGGCCAGCACCAGCTGGGAGAAGATGTTGGTGTGCAGGTCGGCGGTGGACTTGTAGCTCAGCAGCTTGGCCTTCAGCTCCTTGTTGCGGACGCAGACCCAGCCGATACGCATACCGGGGGCCACGATCTTGGAGAAGGTGCCCAGCATGCAGCACTGCTCGCCCAGCTCCTTGCCGAAGCTGTCGGTGGCCTCGCCGGCGAAGCGCAGCTCGCGGTAGGGATTATCCTCGATGAGCAGGATGTCGGTACCCTTCAGGATCTCAACCACCTTGTCGTGGACTTCCTTGGTGTAGCTCAGGCCGGTGGGGTTCTGGAAATTGGGGATGACATAGATAAACTTGGCGTCGGGGTTGGCCTTGACGGCCTCAGAGAGCTTCTCGCAGTCGATGCCGTCGGGGTTGATCTGGACGGGGATAATCTTGGGGTCGAACATGTGGAAGGACTGCAGGGCCACTAGATAGGTGGGATTTTCCACCAGGACCTTGTCGCCGGGGTCGATCATGCACATGCCCAACATGGCCAGGGCCTGCTGTGAGCCGTTGGTGATGATGATATCGTCGGCCGTCACATCGTAGACGCCCATGGTCTCGTAACGCTTGGCGATCCATGCGCGCAGGGCGGGCAGGCCCTGGGTGCCGCTGTACTGCAGTGCCTGGACGCCGTTTTCGGCCAGGACCTTGGCGGTAGCCTTCTCCATGGCCTCCACGGGGAAGGACACCGGGTTGGGCAGGCCGCCGGCGAAGGAGATCAGATCGGGAGAGGCGGCGGCGGCCAGGATGCTGGCGGTGAAT
>CAVHKA010000118.1:0-6264 GCA_963636325.1 Agathobacter sp.
CAGCGTGTCTTTCCGGCGCTTTTTGCCCTTTTCGCCTTGGCTTGCGCCAGCAAGCCTGCGTCTCAAAAACCAAAAATCACTCGAAAATACATCGCTGGCAGGTGCCTTGCAGTTTTGTCGGAGCAGAAATGTGTCCAGACAAGAAAAGGCCCGCCGAGAATACTTGCCGTATTGTCAAGGGACTTGACGCGGTATGGGCGCATTTCTGCCCGTCAAAACCATGCTTGCCCTTGTCAATCGATGGTATGTGTTTTGCTCTTTACAGTTATGATGATACTACAGCTTTTGCCATTTGTAAAATACGCGAAAACTAAGTTTGTTATAGCCTAAAACTATATTTCGTGTGACTGCCTGTACTTCTCCGCATAGTCCTCCATGGCCTGAATGTACGCCTGTGCCATGGGGCTGAGCAGCATGTGATTGCGCACGATATACCCCAGCCCCACCTGCTTGCGGGGCTTGAGATACAGCACGCTGGACTGATAGACGGAGCGGGACACCTCGTCGTCCAGTCCGATACCCGGCTGATAGGCGTTGATCTCGCGGGTCAGGTCGTTGGCGGTGGCCCGGTCCCGCACCAGAATGTGCCGTGGCGTCACCGCCGGCATGGAGATATCCTCTGAGAAGAACACCGCGTTGTGCGTCCCCTGCTCAAAGGTCACGCAGGGATAGGGCGTCAGCTCCTCCTCCGTCACCTCGCCCCGGCCCGCCAGCGGGTGGTTTTTGTCCACATACACGGTGGCGTCCTTCCGCACCAGCTCCGTATAGGTCAGCTCGTACTCCCGGAACAGCCGCCGCAGTACCTCGCCGTTCTGTTCCGTCATTACCAGCACGCCCACCTCGCTGCGCATCCGGCCCACGTCCTCGATCACCTCATAGGTGGTGGTCTCCCGGAAGGTCATGCTGTATTTCTCGCCGCCCATGTCCCGCACCACGCGGGCAAACACACGGGCTGCGAAGTTATAGTGCTGGGCGGACACGGCGAACTGCTGTCGATGGCTGGACTGTGCCCCATAGCGCTCCTCCAGCAGCTCCGCCTGCATCAGCACCTGCCGGGCATAGCCCAGGAACTCGTCCCCCTCCCGGCTCAGCACCACGCCCCGATTGGTGCGCAGGAAGATGGTGATGCCCATCTCCTTCTCCAGCTCCTGGATGGCGGCGGTCAGGCTGGGCTGAGAGATAAACAGCGCCTTGGCCGCGCCGCTGATGGTGCCGGTCTCCGCCACGGCGGTGACATACCGCAATTGCTGCAAGGTCATGGCCGTTCCTCCTTAAAAGCTGCCGATGGGGATGGAACCGTCGTCGCTTCCTTTGGTGATGGACTGGATGGTCAGATAGTACCCCCGGCCGTTCTCCATCTCCACATAGACCCGCTCCCCCGCCTTGTGGCCCATGACGGCCCGGCCCACGGGGGATTCCTTGCTGATCCAGCCCTTCAGGGCATCCTGCCGCAATGTGGTCACCAGCTGGATGGTACGGCTGCGGCCGGTGTTCTCCATCAGGATCTCCACCGTGTCATAAAGGCCCGCCGTGTCCGCCGTGGACTTGTCGCCGATGACCTTGGCGGTCTTGATCATCCGCTGCAGGTACCGGATGCGGCTGTCGTTGCGGTTCTTCTCCTGCTTGGCGCACTTATACTCAAAATTCTCGCTGAGATCGCCGAAGGCACGGGCCGTCTGCACGTCCTCGATCAGCTTGGGCCGCAGCTGCTGCACCCGATAGTCGATCTCCTCCTGCATCTTCTGAATGTCCTCTTTCGTCAGTTCGTCGTACATATTATCACTCCTTGATGATCTCCGCCAGACGCGCCAGCGCCTGGGGCAGTTTTTCCAATTCGATACCGGAATAGTTCACCACCAGCACGTGGTGGGGCGCATCCTCGCCATGGTGGTAGTAATCCGACAGCAGCGCCAGACGCAATCCCCGCTCCGCCGCCCGCCGCCGCAGCGTCTCATCCGGCAGCGCCGTGTCCAGCCGCACCAGAAAGTGCAGTCCCGCGTCCTGCTCCATGATCTCCGCCCGGCCCGCCAGCGGCCCGGACAAAATGCAGTCGATGACCGCGTCCCGCTTCTGGTGATAGCGCTTGCGCATCCGGTTCAGATGCTGCTCATAGTGGCCCCGTGACAAAAACTCCGCCAGCGTGTACTGCTCGAAGCTGGACACCGTGCAGGAGTAGAACCCCAGCTTCTCCCGATAGTCCTCCAGCAGCCGGGGCGGCAGCAGCATATAGCTGATGCGGATGGACGGCGCGATGGTCTTGGAGAAGGTGTTCAGATAAATGACGTGCTGGTGCTCGTCGTCGGAAAACAGCGTAGGAATGGGCCGCCCTACAAAACGAAACTCGCTGTCATAGTCGTCCTCCAGAATGTACCGCCCCTCCCCCTCGTCTGCCCAGCGCAGCAGCTCATGGCGGCGGGCGATGGGCATGACGATGCCGGTGGGATAGTGGTGGCTGGGCGAGATATGCACCACGTCGGCGTCCGTCTGCCGCAGCGCCTGACAGGAAAGGCCGTTCCCGTCCAGCGTCACATGCCGCAGCCGCACCTGATTGCTCTGATAGATGCGGCCGATCTTGCTGTAACCGGGGTCCTCCACGGCGTAGCACTTCTCCCGGCCCAGCAGCTGGATCAGCAGGGTGTACAGCGTCTCCGTCCCGGCCCCCACGATGATCTGCCGGGGCGACACCGTCATACCCCGGAACTGGTGCAGATAATCCGCGATGGCCTGCCGCAGCTCCAGCGCGCCGGTGGAGGGCGTGGGCCGCAGCAGCCGGGTGTCCTGCTCCAGTATGGTCTGCCGCAGCAGCTTCGTCCATGTGGCAAAGGGGAAGTACTCGGCGGCGGTGGAGTTGGTGACGAAATCCATGAACCACTGGCGCTCCGGCGGCTCGGCAATGGTCTCCGCCGCAGCAGACGGCGCGGCGGTCAGCGGCTGGTCGATGCGCATGACGTAGTAGCCCCGCTTCTCCACGCCGCAGATGTATCCCTCGGCGATCAGCTGCTCATAGGCGTTTTTTACCGTGATGACGCTGACCTCCAGATGGGCCGCCAGCGCCCGCTTGCTGGGCAGCTTCTCCCCCGCCGCCAGCACACCGGACAGGATGTCGCTCTTGATATGGCGGTAAAGCTGTTCATATAAGCTCACGCCGCTGCTTTTTTCAAAGGTGTAGGTCAGCATGGCCTCGTCCTCCATCTGGTATGCACATTTTGTCTCATTTTGGATATTTTAATAATACCAAAGAATACTATAATACATTCCAGTAAGAAATGCAAGGAGGCAATGACAATGTCTGATAAAAAAATTCGTAAACTGGTGGTCAGCGCGTTGATGGCCGCTTTGACCTATGTGGCCACCATGGTGATCCAGATCCCCTCCCCCATGAACGGCTATGTGAACCTGGGCGACTGCTTCGTGCTGCTGTCCGGCTGGCTGCTGGGCCCGTGGTACGGCGGCGCTGCCGCCGGCATCGGCTCCATGCTGACCGACCTGCTGTCCGGCTATGGCTACTACGCCCCCGGCACCTTTATCATCAAGGGTCTTGACGCGCTGGTGGCCGCCCTCATCTTCAATGCCATGGGCCGCACCAATGCGGCCGCCATCGTCAGCGGCGTGGTGGGCGAGGCCATCATGGTGGTGGGCTACTTCGGCTATGCCGGTCTGCTGCTGGGCAAGGGCATCGGCGCCGCCGCCAGCATCCCCGGCAATCTGGTGCAGGCCGCCATGGGGCTGGTCATCGGCTTCGTGCTGCTGAAGGTCACCCAAAAGACCCGTATTGCAGAAAAGGTGTAACTGTGGTATAATACCATCGATCAACAAGGACAGACACGGTTTTGACGGGCAGAAATACGCCCATACTGCGTCAAGTCCCTTGACAATACGGCAAGTATTCTCTGCGGGTCTTTCCTTGTCTGGACGCATTTCTGCTCCGACAAAACTGCAAGACACCTGCCAACGATGGATTTTCGAGTGATTTTTAGTTTTTTAGATGCAGGCGGGCTGGCGCCCGCCAAGGCAGAAAGGGCAAAAAGCGCCGGAAAGACACGCTGGCAGGCGTGTTTGCCCTTGTTGATCGATGGTAACAGTCAACAAAACGGACGCGCTGTCAAATCTGGCAGCGCGTCCGCAAAGCGCTTTCCAATACGTTGAAATGAGGTGTTTTTTATGGCAGGAACCGTTCATGACGTAGAGAATAAGAACCTTCTGGTACAGGTGAAGGAAGAAGCCGCCAACGCCGCCCGTCAGCTGGCCGAGGTCGCCAGACTCCACAAGGGCCAGATCGTGGTGGTGGGCTGCTCCACCAGTGAGGTGGTGGGCCACAACGTAGGCAGCTGGTCCACCCCTGAGGTGGCCAATGCCATCTTTGAGGGCCTGAACAGCGTGTTCGCCCCCATGGGTGTCTACATCGCCGCCCAGTGCTGTGAGCATCTGAACCGCGCCCTGATCGTGGAGCACGAGGCCGTCCCCAACGGTGAGATCGTCAATGTGATGCCCCAGCCCAAGGCCGGCAGCTCCTTTGCCACCGCCGCCTATCACAGCTTCCGCCACCCCGTGGCGCTAGAGGAGATCAAGGCCGACGCGGGCCTCGACATCGGCGGTACGCTGATCGGCATGCATTTGAAGAAGGTGGCCGTCCCCGTCCGTCTCCAGCAGAACCACATCGGTCAGGCCATCGTGCTGGCCGCCCGTGTCCGCCCCAAGTTCATCGGCGGCGAACGCGCGATTTATGATGAAAGCCTGAAAGACGGCTATCCGGTGTTTGATTGATATCGTCTCCTTGAATATCATAAAAAATGAGACTGCTCCCGCAGTCTCATTTTTGCTTTCTGTCATATCATATAATCGAGTCCATTCTATCAACCGCTCTGTAGATTGCATCAAAATAACCATCAAAAAAGCTACCATTAAGAATTCCACAAAGAACGATCAGAGATATAATTCCAGCCAGAATAGCAATTCCGCCTACAACAATGCCAATAATGGCAAACGCTCTTCCATCTTCGTCATTCTTCTTACAATTCTTAAGGCCGATTATAGATACGATCATCCCCGCAAGGCCAACAAGGCCATAGCAATTAAAAATAATCAGTGCAATACAAGATAGTGCCATGCCAACAATGCTCAATACATTATACTGCGCTTTTCGTGCGTGTTGGCTGTTTGCACCCCTATCATAATTGCTGTCATTGCCTGCTGTATTTCTTTGCGGCGCACCGCAGTTAGCGCAAAAAGCCGCCCCCTCTTTTACTTCACATCCGCATCTGCTGCAAAACATTATTCCATTTCCTTTCTGCAATATGCACCCTCACAAACCGTATAATCCCGTATTTTATAATACAAGTATACCGTAACTTGCTGACTTTTCAAGGAAAAATATGTAACATACTGTAGAAAAATGTCGCTTTGAATTGTATACTTTTCCCAACTATCTCCGTGCATTTCCTCTTTTAACCTTCCTTTTTCCATAGCTGTCCAAAAAGCCGCCATTCGATGTCAACAAAACATGAAAAAGCCGCCTGTCGGCGGCTTTTTTGCGAAATAAGGGAACTTCCCTGTATTTACAGCGTAATGGGGAACATCAGGTGCAGGCCGCCAAATACTATCAGCGAAGCGATAGTGGCGATCAGGAAACCGCGGCAGACCTTGCGGCTCTTCTGGGCCAGCGCTTCATTCTCATGCTCATTCTTCCAGCGGACGAAAAACCATCCGGTACACAGCAGGCAGACCACCGGCGCAAACAGCAGGCCGATCATGGCAAAATATTCCATCGAGTATCCTCCTTCTTTGTTGCTTCCATTATACCGGAAAGCAGCGGCAACGTCAAGAAAATGCGTGGTTCTGACATCAAATCGCCCCGCTGTGACATGAAAATGCCCATCTGTAACATGAAATCGCCTTGTTACGGCACAAAATCAATGCAAATTGATGCAGGATATGCTTGCTCTTTCATAAGCATCCACAGCGTACCACATGCAAAAAAGGCTGTCCGGTTCCACCGGACAGCCTTTTTGATGCTTGTTGAGCGAAACCTTACTTGGCAGCCTTGGCGGCCTTGATGGACTCGATCAGCTCGGGAACGACCTTGAACAGGTCGCCGGTGATGCCGTAATCGGCAACCTCGAAGATGGGAGCGGTCTCGTTCTTGTTGACGGCGATGATGCACTCGGAATCCTGCATACCAGCCTTGTGCTGGATGGCGCCGGAGATACCCAGAGCAACATAGACCTTGGGATGGACGGTCTTGCCGGTCTGGCCCACCTGATGGTC
>CAVHKA010000119.1:0-6257 GCA_963636325.1 Agathobacter sp.
TTACCGAAGATACGAGCAAATCAGACAACAAACATGCCGGCCCGACACTTTCTCCAGAAGAAAAAATGATGAATTCATCGTTTTTTTGCGAATATTCACAGTGAGCATGCACGCACCCTCCGTCCTGTTATAATAACGGCAGATCACAGCAATAGCCGGAAGCGCAACGGGGAGATACCGGCCGGAGGTGATCAATAACAATGAGGAGATGGAAGAGAATGAAGGATAACATGAAGGTCGTACTGGTGGACACTGACGAGAGCTTTCGCATGATGCTGCGGCAGATGATCGAAGCCGCGGGAGATTTTGAGGTGGCAGGAAGCACCGGCAACGGCGCGGAAGCGTGGCAGATCATCGCACGCGAGTGTCCGCAGCTGGTCGTGATGGACGTGATCCTGCCGGGGCTTGACGGCTTCGGCCTGCTGGATCGACTGGCGTCCATGGCGGCAAGGCCGAGGGCGATACTGGTGTCCGCCTTCTGTCAGGGGCAGACGGTGAAGCGGGCGATGGAGCAGGGCGCGGAGGTCTTTATCCCGAAGCCCTGCGAGACGAACGAGCTTCTCAGCCAGATGCGCCATGCCGCGCGGCGGGCGGAGGAGGAGAACGCGCGTGACGCCGCACTGGAACGCCTTGTCACCCCTGTCATCCATGAGGTCGGCATGCCGGCCCACATCAAGGGCTATCAGTATGTCCGCGAGGCCATCATTCTGACCATCAAGGATATGAGCATGATCAACGCGGTCACGAAGGCACTGTATCCGGCGGTCGCGCGGCGCTATAACACCACTCCGTCCTGCGTCGAACGGGCCATCCGCCACGCCATCGAGGTGGCCTGGAACCGGGGTGATCTGGATACCTTGCAGCGTTTCTTCGGCTATACGGTGAGCCATTCCAGAGGAAAGCCCACCAATTCCGAGTTCATCGCCATGATCGCGGATCATCTCATGCTCAGCGGCGGAGAGAAAACGGCGTGAGCGCGCATATAGAAAAACCACCCATCGGGTGGTTTTTCTATATGCGGAGAGATCGGTCGCCGGAAAGCGAAAATAAAAATTTTACCTTTTTGCGGTAGACTTGCCATTGCGCGGCATGGTATAGTAAGCTTACGAATTTGAGATGAAGGGCAGGATCATACCTATGGAATCAATGGCTTCTCTGGATTTTAACGCGAAAAAGGGATTTATCTGCGATATGGACGGCGTCATCTATCACGGTAACCGTATTCTGCCCGGTGTGGCGGAGTTCCTCCAGTGGCTCCACGACGAGGACAAAGAGTACCTCTTCCTCACCAACAACAGTGGCTATACGCCCCGTGAGCTGAACCAGAAGCTGGCCCGTATGGGGATGGACGTGCCGGAGGAGCATTTCTATACCAGCGCGCTGGCCACGGCGGCCTTCCTGAAGGAGCAGGCCCCCGGCTGCTCCGTGTTTGCCATCGGTGAGGCGGGCCTGCTGAACGCCCTGTATGACGCGGGCATCACCATGAACGACGTGAACCCCGACTATGTGGTGGTGGGTGAGGGCCGCTCCTACTCGCTGGATACCCTAACCAAGGCCACCAATCTGGTGATGGCGGGCGCGAAGCTGATCGGCGCCAACTCCGATGTTTCCGGCCCCATTGAGAACGGCATCGCACCGGCCTGCCGCGCCCTGATCGCGCCTATTGAGATGGCCACCGGCAAGCAGGCGTATTTCTGCGGCAAGCCCAATCCGCTGATGATGCGCACCGGATTGCGGATGCTGCATTGTCACTCCGCCGAGGCGGTGATGGTGGGCGACCGCATGGATACCGATGTGATCTCCGGCATGGAGAGCGGCATGTCCACGGTGCTGGTGCTGTCCGGCGTGTCCACCCGCGAGACGCTGAAAACCTATGCTTACCGGCCCAGCATCGTGCTGGACGGCGTGGGGGACATCCCGGTCATGGCCCGGGCGGCAAAGCAGTAAAGCGGTGTGCCTTGAGAGCGAAGTACTGTGGGCCGCGCAACGGCCATGCCATGATGCGGGAAGCAGCTGCGTGATCCGGAATAGAAAAAGAGGGAGTCTTGCCGGGTCGGCAGGGTTCCCTCTTTTCTGTATTCAGCTTACGTTGTTATCTTTTTCCGACTCTTGCAGACGCTTTTCCATTGCCGACTGTTTGGCCAGAATGGCGTTGACTTTATCGTAGAGATCTTCGATCATGATCTCTGTTTTAAGATTGACTTTATAATCGTTTTCCGCACGGCGGCGGTCTTTTTCCTCCTGACGATTCTGGCTCATCATGATGAGAGGGGCCTGGATCGCCGCTACGCAGGACAGCACCAGGTTCAACAGAATGAACGGATAGGGGTCAAACGCTTTTGCGGCCAGCAGGGTATTGATCACCATCCACAGGATCAGCACGCCGGAGAAGGAGAAAATGAACGCCCAACTGCCGGCGAACTTGGCGATGGCGTCCGCCGCCCGCTGACCAAGTGTATATTTTCCCTTTTCGCCTGCCGGATTTACCGAAATTTTGCTGTCTGCCAGCAGATTCAACACTTCCTCATCCGTCATGTCGTGACGGATATCCTTGAGGACTTCTTTTAAAAGCTTCCTGTTTTCCTTCATAAAATTGCCCTTTCCATGTTCTGTCGCTTTTGCGTTCTGCCTGCAAATTGCCGCTTCACTATTGTAGCGCCGGTTTGCCGCTTTTTCAAGAGGAAGAATAAAACCGTGCAGAAAGGCGTGGGGCAGGTGTTTGGAGCATATTGAAGGGAAAGGGAGAAGGGTTCCGCACGGATGCTTTTTATGTGTTTCTGCCGTACATGACGGCCAGGCCCCGCGGCAGTAAGGCGTCGTCAAGGATGATATGACGGCGGCAATGGGGGATCACGCATCCCGCCAGCCCGCCGGTGGCCACTGCTGTCACCGGCATGCTCAGTGCGTCCTCCAGCCGGTCCAGCATGCCATCCACCATAGCGGCGGCGCCAAGCACGCTGCCGCTGCGCAGGCAATCCTCTGTGCCGCGTCCCAGCGGGCTTTGCGGCGGAAGCATATCCACCATGGGCAGGCCCGTGCGCTGCGCCAGGGCCTCCGCACTCAGCCGCACGCCGGGGGCGATGGCCCCACCTAAGAATGCGCCGTTTTCATCCAGTACCGAAAAGGTGGTGGCGGTTCCCATGTCGATCAGTACCAGCGGCGGTGCATATTGGGCAAGCGCCCCCTCTGCGGCGGCAATCAGGTCAGCACCAATGGTCTTCGGCTGGTCGATGCGGAGGGGGATGGCGGTTCTGGCCGTCTCGCCCACTACCAGCACCGGGCCGGTGATCAGCGTGGCGAGCGCCTGCCGCAGCGGCTCCGTGACCGCCGCCACGACGCTGGAGAGGATCGCACCCTCAAAGCTCTGGGCGAGATAGCCGCTCTGCGCCAGCGCGGTTTCGAGGGCGGCGGTATATCCGGCGGCGTCCAGGCGACGGTCGGTGACCAGCCGCACGGTGTGCCGCACCTCAAGTCCATCCATGCAGCCCAGTACGATATTGCTGTTGCCAGCGTCTACTGCCAAAATCATGCCGTCCGCCTCCGCATGGTCACGATCCGCAGCACAGCGGGCGCCAGCACGATGTTGACGGCCAGCTCCAGCAGGAAGTTGACGCTCATGAACGCGGACAGCACCGCCGCCCAGGAGGTGTCAAAAAACAGCACCAGCACCAGATACAGCACGCTGGTGTTCACCAGCGGACAGACGGCCGCTGCCGCGACGACCGCCGCTTTCTCGCTGTGGCGGCTCACCAGCCGGTATACGGCGGCGGCAGCCGCGCCGCACAGGGTGCCTTTTATCACGCAGGCGGCGGAGGTGATCAGCGGGTGCAGCGCCAGCATCATCTGGCCGGAGGCGTCGGCCCCGGTCAGTACCATCACCAGCACTACCAGACCGAACACAGTGCCGATCAGCGCGCCGCTGCCGACGCCGTACAGCGCACCGGCCACCACGATGGGGATCAGCGTCAGGGTGATGGGAAAGCTGCCGAAACGGATGAAGGTAGCTGCCGTTTGCAGGACCACCACAAGCGCGGTCAGCATACCCAATGCCGTTAGGCGGGAAAAGCGGTTTTTCATTTGTCAGACCTCCTGCTGTCGCTCCGCCCAGGGCGGATGCAACGCAAATTTTACAGCAGTATATCCGACGGCGGCCGCGCTGTCTATCCAGGCAGGGTAAAATTTAAGTAAAATATTTTGCCGTGGGGGGCGGGCCGCTTTTCTGCCCGGTCGCTTTGTCTTGGCAAACGGTGCGGTCTGTGGTATAATAAAACCATCAATTTGACGAGGATGAGAGAAACATGGCTATCAAACGTAAATTCCCGCCGAAAACGGCGACGGTCCATTGCAGCGGCGGCTGCCGAGCCAAGAAGAACGAAAGCGGCGAGCTGCTCTGCGCCTACGGCTGCGTCGGCTGCGGCGTGTGCGCGGAAACGTGCAAATTCGACGCCATCCATATCAACGAGCTGGGCTGCGCCGAGGTGGACGAGGAGAAGTGCATCGGCTGCGGCGCGTGTGTCCGCAAGTGTCCCAGGGGGATCATTGCCCTGCGGCGGGAGGCCGACCGCATCGCGGTGCTGTGCTCCAACCGGGACAAGGGCTTTGATCCGGCCACAGAGACCGGGGCCCGGACGGTGTGCGACGTGAGCTGCATCGCCTGCGGTCTGTGCGTGAAAAAGTGTCCCGCCGACGCCATCCATGTGGAGGACTTCCGCGCGGTCATCGACTATGAGAAGTGCCTGAGCTGCGGCGCCTGCGCGGTGGCCTGTCCCCGCCATGTCATCCATGACCGCTTCGGCATCCTGACGGACAGGCGCTGAGCGCGGCGATATCGGCTCGGTGGCAGAGAGAATATAAAAATATCCCGCTGTGTTACAGCGGGATATTTTAACGCGCTTACCGCAGCAGCGGCATGCTGCCGGTCAGCTTATTGATCTTCTTTTTTGCGCCGCAGAGGGCGACACCAAAGTATTGCAGCTCAGTCTCCGCAGCCCTCGCCATTTTCCCGATGAACTCGTCGTAGGTCTTACAGCTTTGGGCCAAATCGGAAAAATCCACCGCCGTTACATCCTGAAATTCCGGCTGATACAGCCTTTCCCGCAGCGCCTTAATGGCTTCCGGCCCGGCTTTGAGGATGGGGACGGGAAATTCAATGATGCCCAGATGGACATGGCCACTTTGATCGGACACATCCGCGCCTACCACCTCCGGCAGCTTCTGCCCCAGTGTGATGCCCATGATGGCCGCCGTGTTGGCGATCAGGCCGAGGGGCAGTTCTTCGTCAATGACCATGACACATTTTTCGTTTTGCAGATCCATAGCTTCCTCCGTTCTCAATGGCGCTCCAGAAATATCTCCCGGTAGGCGCCGGGCGCCAGTCCGATAAAGCGCCTGAAATAGTTGGTAAAGTGACTTTGGTCGGAAAAACCGGTCCGCAGGGCCGCCTCCGCCGGTGCGACACCCTGCTCCAGCAGCTTTCGGGCCTCCCCGATGCGGATGTTTTCCAGATAGCGATAGGGCGTGACGCCCTTCGTTGTGATGAAGTCCCGCAGCAGGGCGGACCGGCTGCGTCCCGCACAGCGGCACAGTTGATCCAGACGGATGCGCTGGGCATAGTGCGTTTCCATAAAGCGGCACACCTGCTCGATCTCCTTCCGGCACACCGCGGCGCTTGCGGATAACGGCTGACTGTATTGCTCCAGCAGCAGAGACAGCAGAAGGAGCAGGTCCTCCTCCTTTTCGAACTCCTGCGAGCCGATCATGACCAGCTCATGGAGCGAACGGAAATAGCAGAGGGCTTCATCACTGCGGATCACAGGAGCGGAGAAACGCGGCAGTTCCCGCTTCCCGGTGATCTCTTCGGTTAGATCCAGCATGCTTTCCTTGGAAATGTTCAGGGCGCGATAATCCAATGTGCCGCCGTCGTCCTGCGCACAGGCGTGGTTATCACCGGGGCTGAACAGAAGCATATCGCCGGGGCGGAGTGTGTGTTCGGTCCCTTTGCAGGAGAGCGTGCGCTGGCCTGCTTCAATAAGACCGACCACATAGTATTCATGAAAATGGTTGGGAAAGGGCTGCGCGATACCGGAGAACCGATAGGCTTCCAGCCGCAGACTTTCGTCATAGGTCACGATCCGCGTTTCCTGCTGCATGGACATCACCTCCTTGCTGCCGCTATTATAGCACCGGTGCGGCGGGTCGGCTTGTAAAATATCGTCATTTTGAAGCACGGCGCCTATCCGTGACGCCCATCGGAAAGC
>CAVHKA010000120.1:0-6234 GCA_963636325.1 Agathobacter sp.
TATGGAACAGGATAACGCCCAGGAACACGTTGCCGATGGACGCCTTTTCCACGGATGCGCCGCCCACCAGCAGCGCCGCGATGCAGAACATACCCACGTTGGTATGGGCGGTATAGGTGGGGAAGTTACCCATGTTCTGCAGATAGATGATCATGCCGAAGCCGGCGAACACGGTGGACATGACGATGGAGATGATACGGGTGCGCTCCACATTGATACCGGCGTCGCGGGCCACCTCCATATCCTGTCCCACAGCACGCATGTCCTGACCCAGCTTGGTCTTGCGGAACCACAGGATGAACAGACAGGCCAGCGCGATGATGATCAGGGTCAGCACAGGGATCTTCACGCCGCCCACGAACACGGCCAGTGCGTTATCGATGCTCTGGCGCATGGGCAGCAGGCTGACGGTGTTGCGGATACCATAGCCGCGGGGCAGCTTCAGGGAATTATGGGCGATGGGGATCAGGGGCCCCATCATGTACAGCACCACCAGCTGATACACGCCGTTCATGAAGAAAGCGATGAAGTAGCTGGTGATCATCTCACGGCCCTTGGCCTGGTTCAGGATCTTGCCGCACATCAGGCCCAGCAGCACGGAGATGGGAACGGAGATGATCGCCGCCAGAATCAGACCGGGGATGCCCCAGATCTGCCAGTCGGCCACCAGGATCAGGCCGATCTGACCGGCCATGGCGCCCAGAGTCATGCCGAAGTTCAGGCCCATACCGGCCATAATGGGGATCAGCAGGCTCAGGATCATAAAGGAGTTACGGCCCAAGCGGGTCATGACCTCATTGAGCACATAGCTGGGTGAGAAGCCGGACAGCGGGATCATGATCAGGCAGATGATGACAAACAGCACAGGCACCGAGTTGTCGCGGATAATGCCCACAGGGCTGAAATTCTTCCGTTTTCCTTTCATGCTCAGCGCCCCCTTTCAGTCTTTCTGGTCAGAGCGTACAGGATCATACCGTTGGAGACAACGATACGGATGACCTCGGACATATCCATATGGAAGGCGGAGTTCATGACCGTGGGGGTCATGGTGACGATGCCCTGATAGAGGAACGTACCGATGATCACGTTGGCGATGGACGCCTTGTTCACCGAGGCGCCGCCGATCAGAATGGCGGCCACGGCGGGCATTGCCATCCAGAAGGGGCCCATGTACAGCTGGATGAAGCCGAAGCCCTGCTCATACACCAGGATGCCCACGGCGCCCAGCCAGGTGGACATGACCACGGAGATCAGGCGGATCTTGTCCACGTTGATACCGGCGGCCTTGGCAAAGGCGGGGTTGGAGCCCACAGCGGTCATGGCGGTGCCGGTCTTGGTGTGCAGGAACGCCCACATCAGGAAGGCCAGCAGCGCGAAGAACAGCAGGCTGCCGGTGGGGATCACCAGATTGATGCCCAGAAGATCGTTCAGGTCAATCATCAGGAAGTTAGCCAGGGCCTTGTCATAGAAGCCCTCCAGGGAGACGACGGTACGCAGGCCGGTACCGGCGAAGCCCCAGACCATGGTGGGGCTGTGATACGGCAGCAGCAGCCACATCATACACATGAAGGACACCGAGGAGAAGCCCACATAGGTGGCGACCATCATCTCGCCGCCCTTGATCTTGTTCAGCAGCCAGCCATAGCCGCCGCCGAACAGCAGCGCGAAGGGGGTGGAGATCAGGATGGCCATGATGAAGCTGGCAAAGCCGGTGAAGCCCAGCTCAATGGACAGCGTGGCGCCCAGCAGGCCGGAAATGATGCCCAGCGGCAGGCCGAAGTTCAGGCCGCAGCCGGAGTGGATCATGGGGACCATGGCCAGCACCAGCACGGCATTCCAGCTGAAGCGGGTGATGGTGTTGGTCAGCTGGGTGGTAAAGTCCGCGCCCACGATAGGCGCCGCGATGAACAGCAGCAGCAAAAAGCCCGTAATGATCAGGCGGGGCAGGCCGAAACTGTCCACCAATTGTGCAAATTTCGTCTTGTTGCCAAGACTCGTCGTTACATTTTTGCCCATCTTATCCTCCTTACTTCACCTGACTGACCATCAGCATACCGAATTCCTCGGCACTGTGGTCAGCCGGCAGGATACCGGCGATCTTGCCGCCGGAGACGATGGCGATCCGGTCACAGGTCATGCGCAGCTCCTCCAGCTCGGAGGAGATCATCACCACGGTGATGCCGCTTTCGCGGTTGAACTTTTTCAGCGCTTCCAGCACCAGTGCCTTCGCGCCGACGTCGATGCCGCGGGTGGGCTCGGAGACAAACAGGAAGCGGGGCTCCAGCGCGAAAGCCTTGGCCAGGCAGATCTTCTGCTGGTTGCCGCCGGACAGCTCTCTCGCCTTTTGCAGAGAGCTGGTGCACTTGATCTGCAATTCGTCGATGTACTTCTGCGTGACCTCATGGATGGCCTTTTCGTCGCGCCAGGTGAAGAACAGGCGCTTCTTCAGGAACTTGTCATGGATCTGCATGGCGGGGAAGGCCACGTTCCACTCCAGAGACTCGTCCAGCAGCAGGCCCACGCCGCGGCGATCCTCCGACACGAAAGCCAGAGAGACGTCCAGACATTTGCGGGGGCTGTTCAGGTCGATAGGCTTGCCGTCAAACTCCACGGTGCCGCCGGCCTCGTACAGGCCCATGATACCGTTGGGGATACCCAGCTTGCCCTGACCGGCCAGACCGCCGATACCAAGGATCTCGCCCTCCTTGACGTCCAGGTTCACGTTGCGGACGATCTCGCCTGGCATATCTACCCACAGCTTGCGGATGGACATGATGGTCCTGGCGTCGGGATCGATCCTGATGTCCTGGGCCGCGGCGGAGCTTTCCACATTGCGGCCCACCATCCACTTGGTGATGTCGGACACGTCCGTTTCCTTGGCGGGAGTATCCTTGACCACATAGCCGTCGCGCATGATGACCACCTTGTCGCAGACGGACAGGATCTCATGGAGGCGGTGGGTGATGAAGATGACCGCGATGCCGCGGGCGGACATACCGCGGATGGAGTCCAGCAGCGCGTCGGCCTCCTTCTCCGTCAGCACGGCGGTGGGCTCGTCCAGGATCAGCAGCTTCAGGTTTTCCTTACTGAGCTCGCGGGCGATCTCGGTAAACTGCTTGTGGCCCACGGGCATGCTGCTGATGACCATTTTCTGATCGATCTCCACGCCCATTTTTTCGATGGCGCTCTTGGCGCGCGCATCCATTTCCTTATAGTTGAGAGTGTCCATTCTATCGCCGAACACTTCTGAGATGACGTTTTTCTTTTTCGGCTCACGGTTGAGCAGAATGTTTTCCGTGGCGGTAAAACCCGGGATCAGGGAAAATTCCTGGTGCACCATGCCGATACCGGCCTTCAGTGCGTCAAACGGCGTATTGAAGGTCATCTTCTCGCCGTTGATAAGGACGTCGCCTTTATAACCGCCGGTCTCGCGGATCACGTCCATGCCGAACAGGATCTTCATCAGGGTGCTCTTTCCGGCGCCGTTTTCACCGACCAGACCCAGCACCTCGCCCTCTTTCAGCGTGAAGTTGATGTCCGTCAACACCTGGTTTCCGAAGAAGTCCTTCTGGATGTTGCGCATCTCCAACAAGGGAGCATTCTTATTTTCCATAATATACCCTACCTAAAAGTAAACAGGGGGGAGGAATCCCTCCCCCCTGTCCTATACGTTGTGCTTTACAAAAGCGATGTCAGCTGATGGTGAAATACTTCTCGGGGATCTCCACCTCAGCGTTGCCCATGAACTTGCCGGGATCGCCCATGATGTAAGTATCCTGATAGATCAGGAACACGTTCTCGGACTTGACGCCGGTGGTAGCGTTGGTGTAGCCAGCGCCGTTCCACTCAGCCTTGGGAGAATACTTCTGCAGAGCGGAAGCGACATCGTCCATGTCGCAGATCTCAGCAGTGCCGTCGATGACGTTCTTGGCGTGCTGGGCAAGGCCCGCGGACAGGGTGTAGCCATAGGAGTAAGCCCAGGTGCCGAAACGGCCGGCGCCGCCCTTTTCATTGATGGCGGACTCGACCTTGGCCAGGATCTTCTCGAAATCGCCGGCTTCCTCGGTCAGGTCCAGACCCAGAGCGCCGGGATAGCCCATCAGGGGAGAGGGCAGGTCAGCCTCGATGAAGTAACCGCCGTACTCCAGCAGCTGCTTCAGCAGGGGCTCGGTGTGAGCGTCGTTGGTGCAGAAGTAAGCAGCGTTCTGGCCGTACTTCTGGACCCACTCGGGCACCTTCTCCAGGATGTAAGCCTGAGCGCCGGACACGCCAACGTCAGAGGTGGGGTCGGGAGCGGTCTCCAGGACGAACTTCATACCGAACTCCTCGCAGGCGGCCTGCATGATGGCCACACGGCGGCTCATGGTCTCATAGGCCATGTGACGGGGGAAGGAGATGTGCACGAAAGTGTCGCAGCCCAGCTCGTGAGCGGTGCGGATGATCAGATAGCCGCGGGAGACGAAGTCATTGTTGCAGACCAGGTCAGCAGCGGAGCCGATCTCGGGCAAATCCTCATGGGACTCACCGGCGATGCAGATGATGTCAGGGCGGGTCTCTTTGATCTTACGGAAAGCCTCAGTGGTGCCGGGCACGGCCTGGTTCACGATGATGGCCTTCATCTCGGGATCAGAGGACAGGTTCACGATGTTCTGGATGGTGGTCTCTAGCTCTTCGGTGAAGTTGTCGGGATAGATGGCCAGAGTGACCATATCCTCGCCATACTCAGCCTGGAAAGCCTCGGCGCCGCGGCGGTCGTCCTCGGACTGAGAAACGGAGCCGGTCACGATACCGATCTTGTACTTGGCGGTCTCGCCGTCATTGTTGCCGTCGCTGTTGTCAGCGGTGTTGTTGCCGCCACCGCAGGCCACCAGGGTCAGGACCATGGCCAGAGCAAGCAGCAGGGTCAAAAACTTCTTCATACTTACCTCCTGTTTTTTCATTTTTTTTGCAAAATGGTGCTATGGGATACTGTAATTTTACCAGATAGGCTCGCCTCTTGTCAATACGAACAAGGCCATGTCTCACGACCAATCAATCGACATTTGTTTTTATAATACGTACATATCCCGGTTTTTCTTGTGATTTTGAACAAAAATTCCCCTGCTTTCTCAACTTTTTCGCTGCATTTTTGGTTTTCCCTCCAAAGGGTGATTTTCACTTGAGGAAGGAAATTCTTTTTTATCCCCCCCGCCTGCGCGGGGTTCTTGCCCCGGCGGACGCCGGAAGCGTCCGCTCCCCTCCCCTTTTCCGGAGAAAAAAGTTCTCCCGGCTGGTGGATACCGGCCGGGAGAACTGTATGATTATACGAAAATCCGTATTATTATATAAGGTATCTCGACGCTCAGTCGCGGGACTTGCTGTCCACGATCTCATGCAGCTTGGCGCTGAAATCGGCCAGCGTCATAGCGCCCAGATCCTCGCCCTTGCGGGTACGGACGGAAACGGTGCCGTTCTCCATGTCGCGGTCGCCCACCACCAGCATGAAGGGGATCTTCTCCAGCGTAGCCTCGCGGATCTTCTTGCCCACCTTCTCGTTGCGGCTGTCCACCTCCACGCGGAAGCCCTGCTTGCGCAGCTCCTTGGCGGCGTCGGCGCAGTAGTCGGCGGCGCGGTCGGTGATGGGCAGGAAGCGGACCTGCTCCGGCATCATCCAGGTGGGCAGGGCGCCGGCGTACTCCTCGATCAGATAGGCCAGGGTACGCTCGTAGCAGCCCAGGGAGGTGCGGTGGATGATATAGGGCAGCGCCTTGTTGCCGTTCTCGTCGATATAGTACATACCGAAGCGCTCGGCCAGCAGCATATCGATCTGGATGGTGACAAGGGTATCTTCTTTACCGTACACGTTCTTGTACTGGATATCCAGCTTGGGGCCGTAGAAGGCGGCCTCGTCGATGCCAATGGTGTAGTCCACGTCCAGATCCTTCAGGATCTGCGCCATGGTGGATTGGGCATGCTCCCACTGCTCGGCAGTACCCTCATACTTGTTGTTGGGGTTGGCGGGATCCCACTGGGAGAAGCGGAACGTGCACTTATCCAGCATACCTACGGTGCCCAGGAAGTACTTGGCCAGCGCCAGGCAGCCCTTGAACTCCTCCTCCAGCTGATCGGGACGCAGCACCAGATGGCCCTCGGAAATGGTGAACTGGCGGACGCGGATCAGGCCGTGCATCTCGCCGGAGTCCTCGTTGCGGAACAGGGTGGACGTCTCGCCCAGACGCATGGGCAGGTCGCGGT
>CAVHKA010000121.1:0-6181 GCA_963636325.1 Agathobacter sp.
CTTGACCAGACATCCATACCGACAAAATTGAACAGCGAATAGCCGTGGTCGAACAGCGGGGCAGGGGAGACAACGGTATTTGTCCGGTTGTCTACCATCACGCCGAAATTACCAAAGTGGCGATCCACGTTGCAGATCACAGCGTCGAACACCAGCATTTCATGCAGCGCCGCGGTGAACTCCGGGCCAAGACTTTCGTAATATGCCTTAACGGCGTCCATACCGCCCTTGGCGACGAGATGGCCCACGGGAATGTAGGAATACTCCTTGCTGGTGAAAAGCTCGCAGGTGGAGCACAGAACACCCTTCCAGCGGGAGAGACCGTAGGGAATCGCCCGAACGCCCATGGCGGCGGCGATTTGCGCGGCGTAAAACTCCGAGTATGGCTCAAAGCCTGTGTTGGACGCGCCCTCGGTGCCGCCCTTATAGAGATAGACCTTGCCGCTGATCCGCCGCCAGCACTTACGCAGCATTCCGTTCGTTGTGAACTCCGGGCTGGAGAACAGTGAAGAGCGCAGGCTGCTGCCGTAACCGGTAAAGGCCAACTCAGCCAGCACATTGCTGAAAGGATTATCGTAGAGGTTGACTTTCTCAAAAATATCAGCGTTATCCTCCTGCACGACCCAATAGCAGTCGTTAAGGGATAACCCTTTACAAATATCGATAATAGAGAGAGGTCGGTTCAGGTTCAAGCCGCATTTTGCCAGCAGATTGTGAACATAGGCGCGGTTCTTGGGAATGGTGCGGCGGCGCAGCCAACGACTCAAGCCCTCCGGCGTCAGCGTCATATCCAGCGGCAGCAGGCTTCTGCTGTCCTCGTCGATCCAAAGGATCTGGATCTCTGGCTCACTGGTGTCCGTGGTGGCGGAAAACTTGAGCAACGGCTTATCAAATTGTTTCAGAATATACTCCATCGTGTTCCGCCTTTCCAAAGAATAGGTACATTATACCATAGAAACCAGGCTTTGAAAACAGAAAAATCGGCGCAAATCGTTTTCGTTGTTATCGCTATGTATGAAAACCCCGGCTCAGTTTTGAGCCGGGGCCTTTTTCACGCATCAAAGCTTGGGTTGATATAGTAGAGATTCTTCTGATCCATTCGCTCCTTAGCAAGGCGCAGGCCCTCGCCGAAGCGCTGGAAATGCACGATCTCACGGGCCCGCAGGAACTTGATAACCTCGTTCACATCCGGATCGTCGCTGAGCCGCAGGATGTTGTCATAGGTGACGCGTGCCTTCTGTTCGGCGGCCAGATCCTCCGTCAGATCGGCGATCAGGTCTCCCTTGACAGCCATAGACGCGGCATTCCACGGGAAGCCGGAGGCCGCCGTGGGATAGACACCTGCGGTGTGATCCACGAAATATGCGTCGAAGCCGCCCTGCTTGATGTCCTCCTCACTGAGATTTCGGGTCAGCTGATGCACGATGGTCCCGATCATTTCCAGATGTCCCAGTTCCTCTGTGCCGATGTCGGTCAGCAGGCCCTTCAGCTCCGGATACGGCATGGAGTAGCGCTGGCTGAGATACCGCAGGGAGGCGCCCAGTTCGCCGTCTGGGCCACCATATTGGCTGATGATCAGCGCGGCCAATTTCGGATTGGTGTTTTTGATCTTTACAGGGTATTGCAGCTTTTTTTCATAGACAAACATTACTCGTTCCCTCCTTCGTCCCAGGGCCACGGGTCATCCAGCCAGCGGAAGGACCCCTCCGTGATATCTGTCTGGAACAGTGGGCCGTGCATCTCCTCGTACCGTTGGCGGCCCTCCTGCCCAAGACGGATATAGTTCCAGTACAGGGCCAGCGCCTCCTGATCGTCCCGGTGGGTAGTCAGGTAAAGTCCCAGCTCGTCAATGGCGAAATCCAGTGCCATCAGCTCGGAAAGGTGGGTGTTGGCGGCGGGGAAGCGGGTCTTCAGCTCCCGGTGGAAGGGAAGATCCAGCCCCGGAAACAGCGTGCCGCGCTGTAAGGCTTCGCGGTTATCGTAGCGCTTGGGATTCATGTCCTGCATGGGGATATACGGAAACGCCATGGGGGCGCAGGTCCCCGGCAGACTGCCGCTTTTTCCGCCGCACGCGGCTTCATTGACCGGTATGACGGTACGGTCTCTCTCGGCCGGAACGGCGGCAGGTGTGGCCGGCGTAAATGGCGCGGCCGGAGCAGCAGACGGTTCCGGCGCGGCGGCCGTTCTGCTGGCTAAGGTTTGCTCAATATACAACAAGGTGTTCCTCCTTTTGACGTCGTTGAGCCGGTTTCGGCTCATGCCAGTATATGCCGCGGCGGTCAAACTGGGGATTCCTTTTCCAGCCATTGTGTGGTACAATGCATAGTAACGGCAGAGGCATCATAGATTGTCCCGAAAGGGGTGTTATGATGATCCTGCTGCTGCACCGAAGGCGCGTGCTGGGCGTCGCCGTACTGCTGCTTTTGTCCGTCACGGTACTATCCGTGTCAGCACGGCGGCCCGCAGTCACTGCTTTTTCTTATACAGAAATGCCTAGAGTGGAAGTCATTGTGCTGGACGCGGGCCATGGCGGCGCTGACGGCGGTGCGGTTTCGGCGGACGGTACGCCGGAGGATGATATCAATCTCGCCATCGTGTTGCGACTGCGGGATCTTTTCGCATTGATGGGCCGTCAGACGGTGCTGACCCGGACGGGGGAAGCCTCCCTGGCCGATCCGGACAGCACGACACTGCGGCAGGAGAAGGTCAGTGATACCAAGAACCGTGTAACGCTGATCAACAGCGTCGCCAACGGATGTCTCATCAGCATCCATCAGAATACGCTGCCCGGCCATCCGTCGGTACACGGCGCGCAGGTGTTCTACGGAAAGGTGACAGACAGCGATACGAGGGCGGTCACGGTACAGCAGGCGCTGAACAACGCCATCAACGTGGACAATGAAAAAACCGCCAAACCCATTGGCGGTGATATCTATATCATGGCGCATGTAAATTGTCCGGCGATTTTAGTTGAGTGTGGCTTTCTCAGCAACAGCGCTGAGACAAGGCTGCTGCTATCGCCGGAGTACCAAACGAAATTAGCCGCCGCCATCTGCTGCGGCTATCTGCAATATCAATAGACAGGTGATACGAATGAAGAAAACAACGACCTATTTCTGCACAGAGTGCGGCAGCGAAAGCCCCAAATGGGCAGGGAAATGCCCCGTCTGCGGCGCATGGAACTGCATGGTGGAGCAGAAGGCGGAAAAGCCCAAGGGCGGCGGAAAGCTTTCTGCCGCTCCACGGCTCGTGAAGGCGTATCCGATCACGGCCCTGGAGTCGGAGGACGAGATCCGGTTTTCCACCGGAATGGGAGAGCTGGATCGGGTGCTGGGCGGCGGCGCGGTGAAAGGCTCACTGGTGCTGGTAGGCGGCGCACCGGGCATCGGCAAGTCTACGCTGATGCTGCAGATCTGCCAGACGCTTGGCCAGTCGTGGCGGGTGCTGTATGTCTCCGGTGAGGAATCCACCCGCCAGCTGAAGATGCGGGCCAAGCGCCTGCAGGTGGATACGGAAAACCTTCTGGTGCTGTCCGAAACGCAGCTGGGCGACGTGCTGGGCTGCGTGGAGCAGGAAAAGCCAGATGTGCTGATCGTTGACTCCATCCAGACACTGTACAACGAGGACAGCGACGGTATTCCCGGCGGCATCGGTCAGGTAAAGCAATGCACCTTGACACTGATGCAGCTGGCGAAAAGCCAGAATATTACAGTGTTCGTGATCGGCCACGTCAATAAAGAGGGCGCCATCGCCGGGCCGAAGGTGCTGGAACATATGGTGGACTGCGTGCTGTACTTCGAGGGCGACCAGCATATGACCTACCGTATCCTACGGGCGGCGAAAAACCGCTTCGGCACCACCAATGAGATCGGCGTATTTGAGATGATGGATCGCGGATTGAAGGAGGTGGAGAATCCCTCCGAGATGCTGCTGTCCGGACGGCCCACCGACGCGCCGGGCACCTGTGTCACCTGCGCCATGGAGGGCGCACGGCCGGTGCTGGCGGAGGTGCAGGCTCTGGTAGCGCCCGCGGCGGGGACAAAGCCGCTGCGCTCCAGCAATGGCTTCGACTATAACCGGGCGTCCATGCTGCTGGCGGTGCTGGAGAAGCGGGGCGGCCTGAAGGTCAGCCAGTGCGACACCTACCTGAACATCATCGGCGGCTTGTCGCTGGAGGAGCCCGCGGCGGATCTGGCGGCAGTGGTAGCCATTGCCTCCAGCTATCTGGACAAGGCTGTGCCGGACGACATGGCTGCGGTAGGGGAGATCGGTCTTTCCGGCGAAGTGCGCAGCATCAACCATCTGGAGCAGCGGCTTTCCGAGGTACACCGCCTGGGCTTCACCAAGTGCATGATCCCCGCCCATCGGGCGGGCGAGCTGAAGCCCCTGCCAGGCCTGACGCTCCTGCCGGTGGAAAATATCGGACAGGCTTTGCGGATACTGGCACAGGGCAAATGATCGCTTTCACATTTCGCGTTTGATACAAGCGATGGCGCCCTTTTCCAGACGGCTCACCTGTGCCTGGGAGATGCCGATCTCGGCGGAGACCTCCATCTGGGTCTTGCCCTGACAGAACCGCAGCGCCAGAATGCTCCGCTGCCGCTCGTCCAGCCGGGCGATGGCGTCCTTCAGGCTGATCTGTTCCAACCAGTGCTCGTCGCTGTTGGCGTTGTCCTTCACCTGATCCATCACGCATACGTTGTCGCCCGCGTCGGAGTACACCGGCTCATACAGACTGACAGGGTCCACGATGGCGTCCATGGCCATAACGACCTCCTCACGGGGGATGCCCAGATGGGCGGCGATCTGCTCCACCGTAGGTTCCCGCTGGTTTTGGGACATCAACTGCTCCCGCGCCTGTAAAACATGGTACGCGGTGTCCCGCATACTGCGGCTGACGCGGATAGCGCTGTTGTCCCGCAGATAGCGGCGAATTTCTCCGATGATCATCGGCACGCCGTAGGTGGAAAACCGCACGTCCTGATTGATATCAAACCGGTCGATGGCCTTGATGAGGCCGATGCAGCCCACCTGAAACAGGTCGTCCACGTTCTCGCCGCGGCCCAGAAAGCGCTGGATCACCGACAGCACCAGACGCAGATTGCCGCAGATCAGCTGCTCCCGCGCGTATTTGTCGCCGTTCCGGCTGCGCTTCAGCAGCGCCATCATTTCGTCATTTTTCAGCACCTTCAGATCTGCCGTATTGATGCCGCAGATCTCGACCTTCCCCCGCATGAGCGCGCCTCCATCCCTTGTTTGCATCCAGTATTTCCGGCGTCGGCGGCGGTTATTCCGCGCCGCGAAAAATGTGCGGAATCGACGGAATGGGACAGCCTGCAAACTGCATATACTTCTCCCGAGGTGGGAAATATGCTTGTGAGATTTTGCCAATTGCGGCGCAAGGAGGTCATCAATCTCTGCGACGGCTGTAAGCTGGGCTATGTGGGCGATCTGGAGATCTGTCTGCCGGAGGGCACGGTGAAGGCCATCATCGTATTCGGTCCCTGCCGCTTCTTCGGCCTGTTCGGCAGGGGAGAGGACTACTATATCCCATGGGACTGCATCCAGAAGTTCGGTGATGATATCGTGCTGATCGACAAGCCCTTCCAGCGGCGGGACGGCCCGCAGAATCAGCGAAAGCGGCGAAAACCGTGAAAATACCCCGCACAGCACGGAAAAAAACAGAGAAAAATAACGCAAAACAGGAAAAAATACCTTGCAATCGGGATATTCTTATGGTATTATATTTCGGTCGGAATCCGCACAGCTCCCGATCACCGGCCAGTGCTCCCCACGGAGTTAGCCGGTGAGATGACAGGGCTGGAGGTAAAGAACTAAACATTTAAAGGAGAAACAAAAATGGCAAACGTCGTATCCATGAAGTCCCTGCTGGAAGCAGGCGTCCACTTCGGTCACCAGACCCGTCGCTGGAACCCCAAGATGGCTCCCTACATTTACACGGAGCGCAACGGCATCTATATCATCGACCTGCAGAAGACCGTAAAGAAGCTGGAAGAGGCTTATAACTTCGTCCGTCAGCTGTCCGAGAACGGCCAGTCCCTGCTGTTCGTGGGCACCAAGAAGCAGGCTCAGGAAGCCATCAAGGACGAGGCTGCCCGCTGCGGTCAGTACTATGTCAACGCCCGTTGGCTGGGCGGCATGATGACCAACTTCAAGACCA
>CAVHKA010000122.1:0-6163 GCA_963636325.1 Agathobacter sp.
TTGCCGCCGCCGAACAGCTCCAGAAACGTCTCCTGGAAGCTCTCGTTCAGCAGCTTGAACTGCTGGGCGAAGATGACCGTCATCTGCTTGGTCAGCTCCTCGATGACGCCCAGCAGCTCCTCACGGGCCTTTTCCACGTCGGTGCGCTGCTCAGACAGGTAGGTATAACGGGTGTTGACCCGTTCGTATTCCTCGATGGCGCCGATATTGGGCGTGCCCAGTCCCTTGATCTCCCGGGTCAGCTCCGCGATGCGGCGGGTGGCCTTGGGAACGCTCTCCAGCTCGATGCGCTGCTCCAGCGCGGCGCTGTGGCTCAGCTCATAGCGCTCCCACAGCTTGTCCAGCAGGGCCTTTTCCTCCATGGCGTTGCCCTGCAGCTTCTGCTCCATGCGGGAAAGCTCCTGGGTGGTAGCGATGACCGCGTCGTTGCAGCTGCGGCTCTCCCGGTTCTTGGCGTCCCGCTGGCCCTCCAATTGCAGCTTCCGCTCCGACAGGGCGGTCAGCTGCGTCCGCAGGGCTTCGCCTTGCGCATGCAGTTCATCCAACTGCGCCTGATGGGCGGCAATGTCGCCCTGTGCCTTTTCGTTGGCGGCGGCAAACTGATCCATCAGCGCCTGACGCTGATCCCGGTCTGTCACCATATCCAGCCGCAGGCGCTTCAGGTCGTTGATACTGCGCTCGCCCGCGTCCCGCTCGGCGGCCAACGCCGCCTGCGCCGCCTTCTTTTCCGCGATCTGATCGGACAGGGCGTTGGTCTTTTCCAGCAGGTCACTCTGACCGGTCTGGCTCTCCTCCGCCTGACGGTGGAGGGCGGCGGTCTTTTCTTCCTTCTCCGCCACGTCCGCCTCCACGGCGGCGCAGCGCGCTTCATCATCCTTGGTACGCCGTGCGAAGGTGTTCAGCTCGGCTTGCAAGTCCTCGCAGCTCTGCTCCAGCGTAGTCAGCAGGATATCGTAATGCTCCTGCTTTCCCTGATATTGCAGCACCAGATCCTCGGCCTTGCGCTGCTGGGCGGAGGCCACCTCCAGCTCGTACTGGGCCTTTTGCAGCTCACGCTGGGTATCCTCGGCCTTCTGCTTGACGGCGGACAGCTTGTCCTGCATGCCGCCCAGCCTTCCGCCCAGCTTTTCCAGCTCGTTGGCGCGGCTCAGCACACCGGCGCTGCGGCTGACGCTGCCGCCGGTCATGGAGCCACCACGGTTCATCACCTGTCCGTCCAGTGTGACGATACGGAAGGCGCTGCGGAATTTGCGGGCCATGGCAATGCCGCAGTCCAGATCCTCCACCACAACGGTGCGGCCCAGCAAGCTCTTAAAGATACCGTCGTATTGCTTATCATAGGTGATCAGGTCGGCGGCGATGCCCACAAAGCCGTACTCGCCGCTGACGTTCTCCCGCAGGGTCTCGCCGCGAACGGCGGTCATGGGCAGGAACGTGGCGCGGCCGCCGTCCCGCTGCTTCAGATAGCCGATGGCGGACTTGCCGTCCTCCTCCCGCTCGACCACGATGTTCTGCATACCGGCGCCCAGCGCCACCTCCAGCGCCACCGTGTACTGCTCCTGGGTCTTCATCAGGCTGGCCACCGGGCCGCGGATGCCCCGCAGGGCCTTCTTCTCCGCCGCCTGCATCACCAGCTTCACCGCCTTGGAGAAGCCCTCGTACTCCTTCTCCATCTCCGTCAGCAGACGGATGCGGTTTTCCAGCGCCGCCACGTCCATGGTCAGCTGCAATTTCTCCGCCTCGGCATCGGCGGCACGCTTTTTGCGGCCCTCCATCTTCAGGCTGTGTCCCTGAATGATATTGCTGACGGCCTGGGCTTCCTCTTTGGCTTCGTTAAGGAGCTTCCGGTTCTCCTTGGACTCCCGGCCGCTCTGCTCCAGCTTCTCCTGTGCGGCGGCAAGTTCCTGCTCCGTATGGGCCCGGCGCTCCGCGATCTGGCTCAGGCCGGAACGCAGGGCGGACAACTCCGCCTTGCCGTCGGCGGCGGCGGACAGCAGCAGCGCTTCCTCCGCCCGCAGGGACTCTGCCGTGCGGGCCGCGCCCGCCGCGGTGTCGGTCAGTTCACGGGCCTGGGTCAGCAGGGTCTCCAGTTCCCGTTCCAATTCGGCGCTCTCGGCGTCGATCTGGTCGATACGCTCCAGCTGAGCATCCACCTGAGATTGCAGGCTGCCCGCCCGGTTCTCCGTATCCTCCATCTCCCGGCGGATACGGGCGATGCTCTCGTTATTGTGCTCCACGGAGGTGCGCAGCACGGCGATGGCGCTGTCATGCTCGCCGGAGGCGGCTTCCAGCTGGCTCACCTGTCCCCGCAGCGCCTCTGCCCGCAGATCGTTCTGCCGCACCTGCTCGCTCAGCTCCTCGGCGGCAGCGTAGGCGGCTTCCAGTTCCGCCTCGGCCCGCTCCTTGTCGGCACGGGCGCTCTCTACATCGGTTTGCAGCTTGAACTTGGCGGTTTTCAGATTTTGCAGCTGCTCCAGCCAAACGCTGATCTCCAGCACACGCAGCTCGTCCCGCAGCACCAGATACTTCTTGGCCACCTCCGCCTGCTGGCGCAGCGGCTCCACCTGCAATTCCAGCTCCGCGATCTTGTCGTTGATGCGCACCAGATTCTCCTGGGTGCGCTCCAGCTTCCGCTCGGCTTCCTCCTTGCGGTGGCGGTACTTGCTGATGCCTGCCGCTTCCTCGAACACCTCACGGCGCTCGCCGGACTTGACGGACAAAATCTCGTCGATCTTGCCCTGACCGATGATGGAATAGCCCTCGCGGCCCATGCCGGTGTCCATGAACAGCTCGTTCACGTCTTTCAGGCGCACCGACTGCTTGTTGATGTAATACTCCGATTCACCGCTGCGGTAATAGCGGCGGGTAACAGCCACCTCCGCCTCGTCACGGGGAAAGATATGTTCCGTGTTGTCGATGACCAGCGTCACCTGCGCGAAGCCCATCTGGCTGCGCTTCTCCGTACCGCCGAAGATCACGTCCTCCATTTTCGCGCCCCGCAGCTGACGGGAGTTCTGTTCGCCCATGACCCAGCGGATGGCGTCGGAGATATTGGACTTACCGGAGCCGTTGGGGCCCACGATGGCGGTGATATCCTCTCCGAAATTCAGAACCGTTTTATCGGGAAACGATTTGAAACCCTGAATTTCAAGCGCTTTAAGATACAAATAGTCCACCTCATTTTACAATGGCATACTTTAACTAGATTAGTGTATCAGAAAAGTGGTGGATTTTCAAGATAAAGTTGGTGGGGTGACGTTTTGCTTCAAGGCAAATGATTTCTTTGCCTCCCTCTGACGAGGGAGGTGGCATGACCGAAGGTCATGACGGAGGGAGAGACAGTAAACGCAAGGTTCATTGCAATTCATTTATCTCTCCCCCAGTCTCGCATACGCTCGACAGCCCCCTCGTCAGAGGGGGCCTTTAAGGCGCATTACCCCACTCCGTGCATCTCACAACTTTTTATCCCTCTCTCCCCTTCTCCACCATCTTATACAGGGCGTCCAGGGCGTCGCCCAGGGAGCCGATGCGGTCGATGATGCCCAGGGCCACCGCCTCCTGCCCGTAGATGACGCTGCCCACGTCGTTGGCCATATCGCCTACCGACAGCATCAGCTCCCGGAACTTTTCGGCGCTGATGCGGGAGTTGCGGGCCACAAAGTCGATGATCCGCTCCTGGATCCGTTCAAAGTACCGGTAGGTGGCCGGGGCGGCGATGACCTGGCCCGACATGCGGACGGGATGGATGGTCATGGAGGCGCTGGGCACGATGAAGGTGGCCTTGCCGCACACCGCCAGCGGCACGCCGATGGAGTGTCCGCCGCCCAGCACCAGCGTGGCGGTAGGCTTGGTCATGCCCGCCACCAACTCCGCGATGCCAAGGCCCGCCTCGATATCGCCGCCTACCGTGTTCAGCAGCAGCAAAAGGCCGTCCACATCATCCTTTTCCTCCACCGAGGTCAGCAGCGGCAGAACGTGCTCATATTTAGTGGTTTTCACGTTGGGCGGCAGGGTGGTGTGGCCCTCCACCTGCCCGATGATGGTCAGACAGTGGATGGTGCCCCGCTTGTTTTTCACCACCGTGGAGCCCATTTCGATGATCTGCTGCTGGGGCGTGTCCCGGTTTTCCGATTCATTGCTCTGGCAGCTGTTGGCATAGTCGCTCATAGGTGCGCTCCCTCCTTTTTGCCCTAGTGTTTGCCGCAAAAAGGCAAACTATACCACCGGAAATGGCCGCCATTTCTGCCATGACTTGACATTTTGCCGCGACTTCTATACAATACACAAGGTTATTTCGATGGATTTTGAACCGGAAGCGGTGATATTTCCTGAAAATAAGGAGGAAATCAAATGAAAAAACTGCTGGCATTCCTGCTGGCCCTGACACTGATGCTGTCCGTGACAGCCTGCGGTCAGGACGCGGCAGCCAATGACGATGGGCAGGGCGCGATCAACCTGACGCTGTGGACATATCCCGCAGGTGACTGGGGCGACACCGCCAAGATGGAAGACCTGCTGGCCCAGTTCAACAGTGTGTACCCCGACATCCATGTGACGGTACAGTGTCTGGACGAGACTACCGGCGACGATAAGCTCAGCACCGCCGTGGACGGCGGACAAGCCCCCGACATCCTGCTGGCCCAGCCCGACCGGCTGGTAAAGACCTGGGGCGCGGAGGGCATGCTGGCTGACCTGTCCGACCTGTGGGACGACGGCGACAAGGCGGAGGTCAACGACGCCTGCCAGAGCGCCTGCTTTACCTCTGACGGCAAATGCTACGCCTATCCCTTTGCCATGAACGTCCAGTGCATGGCCATCAACTACGACGCTTTCGTGACGGCGGGCGCCGACCAGTACATCGACCTTGAGACCCGCGCCTGGACCACCGAGCAGTTCGTCAGTGCCGTCAAAGCGCTGCAGGACAAATACGGCGAGACGGTGGCCGCTGTATACTGCTCCGGCCAGAACGGCGACGAGGGCACCCGCGCGCTGATCACCAACCTGTACGGCGGCGAATTCACCAACGCCGCCCACACCGCCTACACCGTGAACTCCGAGCCCATCCAGCAGGCACTGACCCTGCTGCGGGACACCAAGGGCATCGAGTTTGACGACACCATCAACGGCGACGAGGAGGCCACGCTGTTCTACCATGAGTCGCTGAAAATGTCCTTCTGCTGGAGCCTTGCCCAACAGACCGCCGAGACCGTGGACGAGCCCACCGAGGAGGGTGCGGAGCCTGTTGTGCACGAAGCTGGCAAGACTGTCAACGGCCAGACCATCGAGTTCATGTCCTTCCCTTCTGAGACCGGCGAGAGCCGTCTGGAGGGCGACATCTGGTGTTTCGGCGCGTTCGATAACGGCGATCAGGAAAAGTTGGAGGCCGCCAAGCTGCTGATCCGCTACTTCGCTGACGGGCAGGGCACCAGCACCGCCGTGAAGGCCGCCGGATGCTTCCCCGTCCGCTCCGCCGCCGACGGCGCCAGCCTGTCCGGCATCTGGAGCGGCAGCGATGTGATGCAGGAATACAGCAGGCTGACTGATCAGCTGGGCAACTACTATCAGCTGACACCCGGCTGGGCCACCGCCCGCACCGAGTGGTGGAACCTGCTGCAGCGCATTGAAAACGGCGGCGATGTGGTGATCGAGACCGACACCTTCGTGGACAATGCCAACGCCGCGGCGAAGGAGTAATTTCACATCAAAAATGGCAGGTCATGAGACCTGCCATTTTTTGCGCGTCAAAAAAGTGTGGTTTCTCAAATTTGGCACCAAACCAAAGTCTCCCCTGTGAGGACGACCAAGAGTTTTCCCGGTTTTACGCAGTGGGTACGGTATACCGTTGTAGGGGCGGACGACTCTGTCCGCCCGCACGATGAACGTAAAAACTCGTAGGGGCGACCCTTGCGGTCGCCCGCAGAGCAAAACGGTGATTTCGGGCGACCGCAAGGGTCGCCCCTACAATGTCTTTGCCGCTTCCGAGGTTGCACATCGGCAGAACCTGTGCTATACTCCAGATACTACCGAAACGGAGGACGCTATGGCAAACTTTACGAAGCAGGCGATCAAGGCCTCTTTTCTGAAGCTGCTGAACCAACAGCCCCTGAACAAGATCAGCGTGCGGGACATTGTGGAGGACTGCGGCATCAACCGCAACTCCTTC
>CAVHKA010000123.1:0-6154 GCA_963636325.1 Agathobacter sp.
CCTGCCAGCGATGTATTTTCGAGTGATTTTTGGTTTTTGAGACGCAGGCGGGCTGAGTCGGCATATTCTCGCCGATGCTGCCGAGCGACGTTCCTTTGGAGCGAGGCTGGCGCCCGCCAAGGCGAAAAGGGCAAAAAGCGCCGGAAAGACGCGCTGTCAGGCGTGTTTGCCCTTGTTAATCGATGGTAGGAGGAACGAATGCTGTATCAGACGGAAAATCAACATGGCGGCGATATTTACGGCGGCGGGATTATGCTGGACTATTCGGCCAATACCAACCCGCTGGGCACGCCGCCCGGCGTTCTGGCGGCCATTACGCAGGCGCTCCCCCAGCTGCACCGCTATCCGGATCCCTATTGCCGGGCACTGGTCAGGGTCATCGCGGACTTTGAGCAGGTGCCGGAGCCGTACATCCCATGCGGCAACGGTGCGGCGGATCTGATCTATGCCTGCTGCGCGGCGGTAAAGCCCCGGATCGCCGTCGAATTGGCACCCACCTTCGCGGAGTATGCGCTGGGTTTGGAACGTGTCGGGTGCAGGGTGGAGCGATATCCCCTGCGGCGGGAGGATATGTTTGATCTGGATGAGGGCTTTCTGGGCTTTTTGGAAAGGGTAAGGCCGGAGACCGTATTTCTGTGCAGTCCCAACAACCCCACGGGGCGGCTGATCCCTCCGGCGCTGCTGGAACGGATCCTGCGGTATTGCGGAGAGACCGGCACACGGCTGTTTCTGGACGAGTGCTTTTTGGACCTTTCGGACGACGGTGCCAGCATGAAAACGCACCTGCGTGACTGTCCCCAGCTGCTGATCCTGAAAGCCTTTACCAAAAGCTATGGCATGGCGGGCGTGCGGCTGGGCTATTGCCTGTGCGCCGATCATGAGCTGCTGGGGAAAATGGCAGAGACCTCCCAGCCGTGGAACGTGTCCTCACTGGCGCAGGCCGCCGGTATCGCGGCGCTGCGGGAGGAGACGTTTTTGCAGCAGACCCGCGACCTGATCCGCGCCGAGCGTCCGTGGCTGGCACAGCGGCTGACGGAGCTGGGCTTCTGGGTATGTCCGTCAAAGGCCAACTATCTGCTGCTGCATGGCCCGGAGGGACTGACGGAAGCTCTGCGGCGGCAGGGGATCGCCATTCGGAGCTGCGCCAATTATCATGGCCTGGGCATCGGATGGTACAGGATCGCGGTGCGCCGGCATGAGGAAAATGAATTGCTGTTGGCCGCAATAGCGCGGGCGCTGCGGGAAGTGACATGAAGCTGCGAAAACCGTGCAGCGGCAAGTCGGGCCTTTCCGCAAAATAAAAAAGACCGGAGCCTCCGCGTGAGCGGAGGCTCCGGTCTGCTGTCAAGGACTGTATGGACTGTTGGCAGACCCGGCAGCGTGGATGGTCTGCGCGTGGTTTGATACCAAGCGTATATTCTGATATAGAGACCGCCAAAATAATACTTCCCTCTATCATGATTCTATGCTATAATTTAAAAATAAAACAATTATTTCAGATTTTGACTCCGCAAGCCGCCGCGATCCGGGGTGGATCACGGCGGCCTTCTTATACGGTCACGATCACAAATTACGATATATAAAGGATGCCGCGATGATGCTGAAACACATTCTTATTGTTTTTTTCGTCTCTATGGTGCCGCTGATCGAACTGCGTGGCGCGATCCCCTATGGCGTGCTGTACGGCCTGCCGCTGTGGCTGACATTTGTGGTGGCCATTATCGGCAATATGCTGCCGGTGCCGGTCATCTATTTCCTGGCCCGGAAGGTGCTGGTCTGGGGTCAGGATAAGCCCGTCATCGGGAGGTTCTTCTCCTTCTGCCTGCGCAAAGGCGAGGCCGCCGGTGAGAAGCTGAAAGCCAAGGCGGGCCGGGGCCTTTTCTGGGCGCTGCTGCTGTTTGTGGGCATTCCGCTGCCGGGCACCGGCGCGTGGACCGGCACGCTGGCGGCCAGCCTTCTGAACATGGGCTTCAAGAAAAGCGTGCTGGCCTGCATGGGCGGCGTGGTGCTGGCCGGCGTCATCATGGGCGTGCTGAGCCTGCTGGGCGTGTCGGTGTTCGGGACGATAGGGTAAAAGAACCGCCGCTTGTGCTTGACAAGCGACGAAAATTGAATATAATAAAAGCAAGGGTAAAACATCGCAGAGAAGTTTTAACCCGTCAAACCGAAAGTTTCAAATGTTACTTTGAAAACCGTCACTTGGCAGAGTGGCGGTTTTCGCGTTTCTTGATCATAATCGTAACAGTGAAGTCACCAATATGAAAAGTAATGCGCATCTTCTCACCTCCTCTCGAAGGTGATCGGATTAAAACCGCCCCGCTTTGTTATGTATTACCCTTGCACAGAGAAAATCCCTGCACGAACAAGTGTAGCATGGCGTGCGCGAATTGTCAAGAATCGGCAGCGGTAGAATGTTTTATTTTTGAAACGTTTTCCCGTCACGCGGTGTTATACCAGTGAAAAGCTTTTCAAGGAGATCATTTCCATGACAGATCAACAGTTTGCCCTGGCGGCGGAACGGTATATGGATACCATATTCCGGGTGGCTTACAGCTATCTGCGCAGCAAAGCGGACGCCGACGACGTGACCCAGGACGTATTGATACAGCTCTATAAGACCGACACCGTGTTTGAGGGCGACGAGCATCTCAAGCGCTGGCTGATCCGGGTGGCGGTGAACCGGTGCAAGAACATCTTCCGCTCCCCGTGGCATAAGGTGGAGAACATCGACGATTATGAAAGTGCCCTGACCTTCGAGGCACCGGAGGGCCGGGAACTGTTCGACGCGGTGATGGCGCTGGATAAGCGCTACCGTGTGCCGGTACTGCTGTATTACTACGAGGGCTACTCCCAGAAGGAGATCGCTGAAATGCTGGCGGTCCCGGAGGAGACCGTCCGCACCCGGCTGTTCCGGGCCAGAGGAAAATTGAAAGCAACATTGACGGAGGTACTGCAATATGATTGACCGGAAACTGTTTCAGCAAACCTTCTCCGCGCTGCATGCCTCCCCTGACACACTTTCGGAGGTATATAAAGTGGTACGGAGAAATAAAAGACATCATACGATCACAAAAGGCATGCTGATCGCCGCGGTGCTGGCCATGTGCATCACCGTGGCGGGCGCGGTGGGTATCGCCACGCTGATCAAGGCCGATGTGGCCCCGGCGGACAGTATTACCGACGCCGACCGGAACGCCTTTGACAAGGATACCGTGGGCAGCGACACGCCCCTGGTGCTGGGCAACGACGGCCAGCCCATCAGCCTGCCCCGGATGGAGCGCGCCTCTACCGACACGGCGACCGTGCAGCGCCTGCTGGGCGATTACCTTTGCACCGTGAACGCCACCATGGAGGTGGGCGGCTACACCATCAAGCTCAACACCTTCCTCATTGACGAGAACGGCTCCGGCTTTTTGACCTACACCCTGTCCAATCCCGACGGCGTTGAGCCGGATGAAAACGGCTACGGCGAGGTATATACACCGCTGGATCCCTGGCTGATCATCGGTGATGACCCGAAAGGCTTCGACTATATGGACGCCAAGACCTATCTGGACACCGCCGCCAGCACCGACACGGAGCTGCATCTGGTGCTGTATTTCAGCGACTTCGGCTATTGGCACAAGGGGGATGACCTGATCTTCGCGGTAAAGCCCCAGTATGCCGGAGACGATCCCGATACGCTGACATGGGGCGGCAGTATCAGCATTTCGCCCATCGCCTATCTGCCTGTGACCACCTTTACCAGCGAAAACGGCAGCACGGTGTCGGTCTCCGCACTGGGTATGCGGGTGAACGCCCCCGCTGACATCACCAATCAGATCAGCGGCGTGAACACCAAAGAACTGGTGCTGCACATGAAGGACGGAAGCAGGTATGCGGTGGAAAGCGACCGCGAGAACGTCATGAACTGGGTGGTGAGTCTCGGCACGGTGGATGAGGATCACAATGGCAACGGTCTGGGCTTCAGCTTTAACCGGCTGGTGGACGTTGACGAGATCGAGTCTGTCACCGCTGAGGGACATACGATCGTCTATCCCGAGCCCTTCACAGGCGATGAGGATATCCATCCTGATACGGAAAACTTCCACTTCAATTACACCTACACGCGATGAGGGCATACGGTGCGTTGACCCGTTGTAGGGCGGGGCCAATGTGCCCCGCCAACGATAGCGCACCGGTTTATCGTAGGGCGGGCCACACGGGGCCCGCCCTACGCGTTGACTACCGATAGACCTTCGTAGGGGCGACCCTTGCGGTCGCCCGCTGGACCGGCAAACCGATGCGATTCGGGCGACCGCAAGGGTCGCCCCTACGAAATGCCTTTTCCGCTGTCGCAAAAATCTCTTATTCTCATGAGACAAAACCGGCCCTTTGCGCGTTATATGACATAGAGACAGGATCCCACAGAAGGAGAGCGGCCATGTATACAGAATATCTATCCACACAGCAGGACGCGGCGCCGCGGGAGACGCCCTCCCGGCAGGCGCCGCCTGCCCGCCGCGCCGCGCCCCGGCGGCGCGATCCCCGGCGGGACAGGCAGCGGCGGATGATCCTGGCGCTGGCGGCGCTGGTGCTGTTTCTGGCGGGCTTTATCTCCGGCTGCTGCGTGGGACGCGGCCAAAGATCGGCCCATGACGCCGGCACTGAGGGCGGCACAGGCGATCTGGGCGGGACCTCCGTCAAGCAGCAGCAACAGAAGAGCAACATCCCCGCCAAGATCACCCTGCCGGATTACATAAAGGAGGATCTGCTGCCGCTGAACCAGTACTCCCGCTGTGGCGACAAGCTCCAACGGGTCAACGCCGTGGTGATCCACTATGTGGGCAATCCAAACACCACCGCCAAGCAGAACCGCTCCTATTTTGAGAATCTGGCCACCAGCGGCGAGACCTCCGCCAGCAGCAATCTCATCGTCGGCCTGGAGGGCGAAGCCCTGCTGTGTGTGCCGCTGGACGAGGTGGCCTATTGCTCCAACGACCGGAATTACGACACCGTGTCCATCGAGTTCTGCCATCCCGAGACCGACGGCAAGCCCAATCAGGCCACCTATGATACGTTGGTGAAGCTGACGGCATGGCTGTGCGATCTGTACGGTCTGGACGCGCAGGAGGGCATCATCCGCCACTATGACGTGACCGGCAAGCAGTGCCCCATGTACTTCGTGCAGAACGCCGCGGAGTGGACGCAGTTCAAGGCCGACGTGGCCAAGGCCATGACATAATAAAAGAGGCGGCCCAGCCGCCTCTTTACTTTTTTATGTATCAGTCCTCGTATTCCGGGGCCTTGCCCTGATAGATGTTCTGCATCTCACGATCCACCTCATAGATGGCATCGCTGCACAGCCGCAGGCGGGTGCTCTCCTCCGGGCCCCAGTGGCGGTCGGATTTATACCGCAGCTCATGCTCCAGACTGGCCCACATATCCATGGCAATGGTGCGCAGCTGGATCTCCACCGGCAGATGCAGCGTCCCCTCGGAGATGACGATGGGCACGTCGCAGATCAGGTGCAGGCTCCGATAGCCGGATTCCTTGGGCTCCTTGATATAGTTGACCTCCCGGATGATCTTGAAATTCTCGTTCCGGGCCAGCAGACTGCGCAGGTAACAGATATCGTCCAGATAGTTGCAGATGACCCGCACCCCGGCCACGTCCTGGATATGGGCATAGATGTTGTCGATGGTGACCTCGAACCCCCGGCGCTTCAGCTTTTCCACGATGCTGTCCAGCGTTTTGATGCGGTGCTCGATGTGGTGGATGGGGGAGTGGTCGTACAGACCCGCAAACTCCTCGTCCAGGATCTCCATCTGGGTTACGGCCACCTTCAGCGCGCTGCGGTACAGGTGCTTCACCCGCACCATCCCGGCCGCCACCTCCCGCATTTCCGGCGTCAGCTCCTCAGCGATGGAAATATCCCGCAGCTCGATGCTGCCGCTCTTTTCAATCATCATAGGCGCGCTCCTTCTTTCCTCATTGTTAAATATTATACTATGTCGCGGGAAGGAAAGCAAGTCAAGAAAATTTGCTTAATTTTTCTGTAACATACTCTTGACAAATGGGAGAATTTTGGTATAATTATCGTTGCTGTGTTTCGCAGCGAATTGAATATGCAGTGGTATCGAAGAGGTCATAACGAGCACGACTGGAAATCGTG
>CAVHKA010000124.1:0-6068 GCA_963636325.1 Agathobacter sp.
GCCTGAAGCTGGTCAATGAAATTCTGACCCATGAGCTGGACGTGATCTCTCTGGAAGTGGAAATGGAGAGAAAGGTCCGGGACCGCGTGGGCCGTGTGCAAAAGGACATGATCCTGCGGGAGCAGGTGAAGGTGCTGCAGCACGAGCTGGGCGACGACGGCGACGAGGAGATAGAGGAATATACCGCCCGGATCGAGGCTGCGCACCTGCCGGACGAGGTACATAAAAAGCTGACAAAAGAGGTGGAGCGGCTGGCCAAGCAGCCCTTCGGCAGCGCCGAGGCGTCGGTGATACGGAACTATCTGGACGTGTGCCTGGAGCTGCCGTGGAACAAGTCCACCCGTGAGCGGGCGGACGTGGCGCAGGCGCGGAAAATACTGGACAAGGAGCACTACGGACTGGACAAGGTGAAGGAACGGGTGCTGGAGTTCATCGCCGTGCGGCAGCTGAATCCGGACGCCAAGGGGAAGATCCTGTGTCTGGTGGGGCCTCCCGGCGTGGGCAAGACCTCCGTGGCCATGTCCGTGGCGCGGGCTATGAACCGCAAGTGCGCGCGGCTCAGTCTGGGCGGCGTGCGTGACGAGGCCGACATCCGGGGACACCGGAAAACGTACATCGGCGCCATGCCGGGGCGTATCATCGAGGCGCTGGGCAGAGCGGGCACCATGAACCCGCTGCTGGTGCTGGATGAGATCGACAAGCTGGCCAGCGACATGCGGGGCGATCCCGCCTCAGCGCTGTTGGAGGTGTTCGACAGCGAGCAGAACTATGCCTTCCGGGATCACTTCCTGGAGATCCCGGTTGACCTGAGCCGCGTCATGTTCATTACCACCGCTAACACGTTGGGCACCATCCCCCGGCCGCTGCTGGATCGTATGGAGGTCATTGAGCTGTCCAGCTATACCGACGAGGAAAAGCTTCAGATCGCCAAGCAGCACCTGCTGCCCAAGCAGCTGAAGGAGCACGGATTGAAGCGGACACAGTTCCATATGACCGACGGCGCTATCCGCCGCACCATCACCGACTATACGCGGGAGTCTGGCGTCCGCATTCTGGAGCGGCAGATCGGTAAGCTGTGCCGAAAAGCCGCCATGCAGCTGGTGACCGGAGATGTAAAGCGTGTCAGCATTACAGAGAAAAACCTGCCGGATTACCTGGGAACGGTACGTTATACGCCCTCGGTACATATTACCCGTGACGAGATCGGCGTGGTCAATGGCCTCGCCTGGACAGAGGTGGGCGGCGAGATCCTCGAGGTCGAGGTCAACGTGATGGACGGCTCCGGCAAGCTGGAGCTGACCGGCAATCTGGGTACGGTCATGCAGGAATCCGCAAAGGCGGCGCTCAGCTGCCTGCGCAGCCGCACGGAGGCGCTGCATCTGGAAAAGGATTTCTATAAGACCAAGGACATCCATATCCACTTCCCGGAGGCTGCCACGCCCAAGGACGGGCCCTCCGCCGGTATCGCCATCACCACGGCCATGCTGTCGGCGCTGACGGGCCGCAAGGTCCGGGGCGACGTGGCCATGACAGGAGAGGTAACGCTGCGGGGCCGTGTGCTGCCCATCGGCGGCCTGAAGGAAAAGACCATGGCCGCCCTGCGCAACGGCGTCAAGACAGTGATCATTCCCAAGGAAAACGAGAAGGATCTGGATGAGATCGACCAGACCGTCCGCAAGGCGCTGCACTTCATTCCGGTGGAGACGGTAGACGCGGTGTTCGCCGCCGCGCTGGTGCCGGAGACGAAGGAGGACGCGGTGGAACACATGGCGGTCATTGCCGCCGACACACCCTATCAGGAGGCGCGCCATGGCCATCAACTTTAATAAGGCGGAGTTCGTCCTGTCGGCGGTAAAACCCTCCACTTTTATCCGTGACGGCAGGCCGCAGGTGACCTTTGCCGGACGCTCCAATGTGGGGAAGTCCTCCGTGATCAACCGGCTTCTGAACCGGAAGAACTTCGCCCGTGTAGGCGCGACCCCCGGCAAGACCACCCAAATCAATTATTTCCGCATCGACGACAAGATCTATTTCACCGATCTGCCCGGCTATGGCTATGCCAAGGTCTCCAAGGATGAGCGTGACCGTTGGGGCCGCCTGATGGAGAATTATTTTGCCGAGGAGGGGCTGATCTCTCTGGGCGTGCTGATCGTGGACGCCCGCCACAAGCCAACCGCCGACGATGTGACCATGTGCGACTATTTCAAGTCCACCGAGTGTCCCATGGTGGTGGTGGCCAATAAGCTGGACAAGCTGAAAAAGAGCGAGATCGAGCCGAATCTGGCCCTGATCCGCCAGACGCTGACACTGGATGACAGTGTGCAGTTGATCCCGTTCTCAGCCGAGAAGGGGATCGGAAAAAACGAGCTGCTGGCCGCCATCGGCCAATGGTGCGGCAAATAAAGAAAAAAGTGACCGCGTGAATTTTCACGCGGTCACTTTTTCACGGTCTTATGCTTTGGGTGGACACACTCGGCAAACAACGCGCCGCCGATGATCAGCGCCGCGCCGATCAGCTGTGGTACGGTCAGCCGCTCATGCAGCAGAAGCGCCGAGAATATTACCGCGCTCAGCGGTTCCAGATAGCCGCATACCGCCACAGTCTGGACGGGAAGCGCGCCGAGGGCAGAGAAGTAGCACCAGCAGCCGAAGCCTGTATTGACGATGCCCAGCAGCAGTATCCAAGGCCAGCTGGCAGCGGTGACGGACATGGCAAGACCGCCTTTACACAGCAGCAGAAGGAACACCGCCACGGTGGCCGACAGCATTTGCAGCAGGGAATTCTCCATACCGTCCACGCCCCTGGCCTTTTTGTTGAGGATCAGCATCACCGCGTAGCACACGGCGCTCATGATACCATAGAAGAAGCCCGTTGCGTTGACCTGTCCGCCGCCCCAGCCGTTCACCAGCACGATGCCGCCGCAGACGCACAGGAACCCCGTGACCTTCACCCAGGTCAGCGCCTCATGGAACAGCAGCGGCGACAGGGCCATGACCATCACCGGGCAGCAGTAGTACAGCAGCGACGCGGTGGATACGCCGATGACCCGGTATCCGGCGTACAGGAACATCCAGCTGGCGCCCATGGCCGCGCCAGAAAGACAGATCAGCAGTACGCCGTTTTTGCGCCCGGCGAAGGAAAAACGGTGGCCGGACAGAAAGAAAAAGGCCAATAGGCTCAGGCTGCCCAGCAGTGTCCGCAGCAGCACGATCTGGCTGCTTTCCAACGCGATGCGGCTGGCCACGATGCCGTTGAAGCCGAACAGAAGAAGGGCAAGAAGAAAGCGAAAAAGAAAACGGTGCTTCTGATACATGGATACCTCCTGCGCGCGAAAAAGCGACGCAGCGGAGGAGAGAAAAAGGGGGCGCCGCTGCGCCACTTTTTGGTGATTGACAAAATTCTACATCCATCGTATCCTTGCGTAAAGAGAGAATATTTCAAATTTGATTTGACGATATGTCAAACAATGGAGGGCGGTATGGAAAGTGAGAAATGCAGGGCGCTGCTGTGTGCCATTGACAAGGGTTCCATCACGGCGGCGGCAGAGACCATGGGGTATACCATCTCCGGCATCAGCCGCATGATGGCGGCGCTGGAGAGTGAGGTCGGCTTTCCGCTGCTGCGCCGGGGCAGGGAAGGGGTGACCCCTACCAACGAGTGTTTGCGGCTGCTGCCGTCCCTGCGGGAGATGGTGGCACAGGCAGAGCAGTGCCGCCAGATGGCGGGAGAGCTGCGGGGTGTGATGTCCGGTACCATCGCCATCGGAACCTTTTCCAGCGTGGCGACCCACTGGCTGCCCAACATGATCTGCGCCTTTCAGAAGGACTATCCCAATATCGACTTTGAGATCCTAATGGGGGACTATCCTGAGATCGAGCAATGGATTCTGCAGGGCCGGGCGGATTATGGCTTTCTGCACCTGCCCACCCGTCCGGAACTGAAGGTTATGGAGCTGGCCCGGGATGAGCTGATGGCGGTACTGCCAGAGGAGCATCCCCTGGCGCAGCTGGAAAAAGTTCCGGTGGCGGCCTTGGCGGAGCAGCCCTTCATCCTGCTGGACAAGGCGGGCAACCGGGATCGGGATGTCATGCAGGTATTTGAGCGTGTCGGCATCGTACCGAAGATCCGGTTTACCACGCTGGATGACTATGCTGTCATGTCCATGGTGGAGCATGGGCTTGGCGTCAGTATTTTACCACGGCTGGTGCTGCGGCGTATTCCGTACCGGATCGCGCTGCGTCCTCTGGAGCAGCCGGCCTTCCGTCAGATCGGTCTTGCCATGCGCCGGGGCGAGGCGCTGTCCCCGGCGGCAAAGAAGTTCCTGGGGTATCTTTCCTTCCGTGATGCAGAAGCGTTATCTTTGAATTAGAATAATGGCTTTTCTGTATATCCCTTGCAGAAAGCTGAAAAATATTGTATAATATAGAAAAATTTTTAGGCAAAAGCACAGTATGATCTTTTATCCGCCGCGGCGGAGGGAAGGAGCACACAGTATGGCGACGTTTACGGTAAATGGCAGTTCCGTTACAGTGGAGAAGAATCAAAAGCTGATCCGCTTTCTGCGGGACGAGCTGCATCTGACCTCGGTGAAGGACGGCTGCAGCGAGGGTGCCTGCGGCACCTGCCACGTCCTCATCGACGGCAAGCCCACCAAGGCCTGTATTCCCCAGACGGACAAGCTGGAGGGCAAGACCATCATTACGGTCGAGGGTCTCAGCGATTGGGAGAAGAAGGTCTATACCTTCGCCTTCGGCGAGGCTGGCGCGGTACAGTGCGGCTTCTGCATTCCCGGCATGGTGATCTCCGCCAAGGGCCTGCTGGACGTGAACCCTGACCCCACCCGCGAGGAGGCGGCTTTTGCCATCCGCAACAACATCTGCCGCTGCACAGGCTATGTGAAGATCATCGACGGTATCCTGCTGGCTGGTAAAATCTTCCGGGAGGGAAAGCTTCCCGAAGCGTCCGCCGATGACTGGCAGATGGGCAGCCGCGTCCACCGTCTGGATGTAGAAGAGAAGGTGCTGGGCTATGGTCAGTATCCTGATGACGTGTATGTGGACGGCATGTGCTACGGCGGCGCGGTGCGCAGCCAGTATGCCCGCGCCCGCGTCCTGTCCATTGATACCGCCGAGGCGGAGGCGCTGCCCGGTGTGATCTGCGTAGCCACCCAGAAGGACATCCCCGGCAAGGTGAACGTGGGCCATATCAAGAAGGATCAGCCTACCCTCATCGGCGTGGGCGAGCTGACCCACTATCTAGGCGACAGCGTGGCGCTGGTCTGCGCCGTGGATCAGGCTACGGTGGAGGCCGCCAAGAAGCTGGTAAAGGTGGAGTATGAGGTGCTGCCCGCCGTTCATAACCCTGCCGAGGCCGCCGCGCCTGACGCGCCGCTGGTTTTCGAGGGGGACGAGAGCAATGTGCAGGCGTATAAGCACGTCTCCCGCGGCGACGCCGAGACGGCCATCAAAAATTCCAAGTATGTGCTGACCGAGCATTTCTCCACCCCGTGGACGGAGCATGCGTTCTTAGAGCCGGAGTGCTGCGTGGCGCTGCCGCTGGACAACGGCGGCGTGAAGCTGCTGACCACCGACCAGAGCGCCCATACCACCATGCATGAGTGCGCCGGTATGCTGGGCGTGGATTATGACCACTGCCAGGTGCAGAATATGCTGGTGGGCGGCGGCTTCGGCGGCAAGGAGGATATGTCCGTGCAGCACCACGCCGCGCTGCTGTGTTACCTGAGCCGCCGGCCCGTCAAGTTCAAGCTCAGCCGCCAGGAGTCCATCCTTGTCCATCCCAAGCGCCACAGCATGGACATGGACTTCACCATGGGCTGCGACGAAAACGGCATCATTCAGGGTGTCAAGGCCAGCGTGGTATCCGACACCGGCGCGTTTGCCTCTCTGGGCGGCCCCGTGCTGGAGCGTGCCTGCACCCACGCCGCCGGTCCCTACGCCTACGAGAACTTCGAGATCGAGGGCCGCGCCTACTACACCAACAATCCCCCCGCCGGCGCCTTCCGGGGCTTCGGCGTCACCCAGACCTGCTTCTGCACCGAGACGCTGCT
>CAVHKA010000125.1:0-6008 GCA_963636325.1 Agathobacter sp.
GTCAGCCAGAAGGTCGGCCAGGCGGAAAACCCCGGCAACTTCCTGCTGATGCACGCCATGGGCCCCAACGTGGCCGGCGTCATCGGCTCGGCCATCGCCGCGGGCGTGCTGATCTCCCTGTTCGGTTAATAGGAGGTAACTATGGAATTTCTGTCTAATAAGCCCCTGCTCATCACCGATACCATCCTCCGCGACGCCCACCAGTCCCAGGCGGCCACCCGCATGACCATCGAGGATATGCTGCCCGCGCTGGAGACGCTGGACTCCATCGGTTACTACTCGCTGGAGTGCTGGGGCGGCGCTACCTTCGACGCCTGCATGCGCTTCCTGAACGAGGATCCGTGGGAGCGGCTGCGCACCATCCGCAAGCATGTGAAGAACACCAAGCTGCAAATGCTGTTCCGCGGCCAGAACATTCTGGGCTATAAGCACTACGCCGACGACGTGGTGGACGCTTTCTGCGCCAAGAGCATCGAAAACGGCATCGACATCATCCGCATTTTCGACGCGCTGAACGATGTGCGCAATCTGGAGCAGGCCATCAAGTCCACCAAGAAGTACGGCGGACAGGTGGAGGCCACCCTCAGCTACACCATGTCCCCCATCCACAACGAGGCCTACTTTGTGAAGCTGGCCCGTGAGCTGGAGGACATGGGCGCGGACATGATCTGCATCAAGGACATGGCCAACCTGCTGCTGCCCATGGATGCCTACTCTCTGGTAAAGGCGCTGAAGGAGACGGTGAAGGTTCCCATCCATCTGCACACCCACAACACCTCCGGCACCGGCGACATGACGCTGCTGATGGCGGCCTATGCCGGTGTAGATATCGTGGACACCGCTTTGAGCCCCATGGCCAACGGCACCAGCCAGCCCGCCACCGAGTCTCTGGTGGCCACGCTGAAGGGCACCGTCCGCGATACGGGCCTTGATCTGGGCAAGATGTCCGATGCCGCCGTCCACTTCCGCAAGGTGGCCCAGCGTCTGCAGGACGCTGGCATCCTGGACCCCAAGGTGCTGCGTGTGGACACCAACACGCTGCTGTATCAGGTGCCGGGCGGCATGCTCAGCAACCTGATCTCCCAGCTGAAGCAGGCGGGCAAGGAGGACAAGTACTACGACGTGCTGGCGGAGATTCCCCGCGTCCGCAAGGACTTCGGCTATCCCCCGCTGGTGACGCCCTCCAGCCAGATCGTGGGCACGCAGGCCGTGATGAACGTCATCATGGGCGAGCGGTACAAGACCTTCCCCAAGGAGAGCCGCGCCATGCTGAAGGGCGAATACGGCAAACTGCCCGGCGAGGTCAACGAGGAGGTCCGCGCCAAGGCGGGCATCGCCCCCGAGGACGTGATCACCTGCCGTCCCGCCGACCTGCTGGCGCCGGAACTGGAGAAGTACCGCACCGAGTACAAGGACATCGCCAAGTCCGACGAGGATGTGCTGAGCCTTGCCCTGTTCCCCCAGGTGGCTCCCAAGTTCATCGAAAAGCGGGATCATCCCGCGGCCGCCCCTGCGGCCGCGCCCGCCGCCCCGAAGCCCGCCGCCGACCCCAACGCCGTCCGCGAGCTGTATGTGGAGTGGAAGGGATAAAACTTTTGTTTATAAAAATACGCCAGTCGTATTGACTGGCGTATTTTTCTTTTTGCAAAATTTTCTCAAAAAATATGTTGACTATTTCGCACATCTCTGTTATCATGAAAGTGCGAAATATATCACATGTTTATCAAATCATGCAAGGAGGGCACATCATGGAGCGTACAAAAAACATTCGAAGCCGAAGCATTTACTCAAAGCTGTGGGGCCGGGTCATGACCTGCGGCTATCTGTTTCTTCTTTCGCTGTTGAAATGTCTTGCCGGTGTTTCATCCGCAACGATCAGCAACATTTGGACGGTCGGCGCCATCGCATTGGTTCTGTTCGCTATTTATCAGGCCGTCGTCCCACTGGAGACCGAGGATGAAATGGTCATGACCCTCTACGCCAAAGCCAATGCGCTGTCCGACACCATTACACAGATCGGACTGACGGTCATTGCCTGCTTGCTGTGCGTGCGGTATTACCAGCATGACTTTTCCATTCCGTCCGAGGCGGTGGTAGCCGTGATCACCGGGCTCATGCTTCTAGTGGCGGTCATCCGCCTGATCTCCGTATTCTACAACAGCAGAAGGGGTGTATGACCATGCCCACCCATATCGTTGCCAATATCAAGTTCTATCGTGACAAGTTCAACGTCACCCAAAAGGAACTGGCGGAAGCCGTCAACGTCCGGCGCGAGACCATCGTTAATCTCGAAAACGGCAAATATAACCCCTCCCTGAAGCTGGGTATGGAGATCGCGCAGTTTTTCGGTGTTACCGTGGAAGAGATTTTTGCGCTGCAACAGGATTGACTTTCCCTCCCCTATCTGCTATACTACATCTGTTGAGGGAGTAGTCGGCGCGGCTGCGCGCGGTATGCCAACATGCTGGCAAACGCCTGGTATACCTTAATTGATGAGACTCATACAGTCGGAAGGCCGTATGTGTCTCAGGTTAGCATATGCTTACATGAGCGGATACGAGTCGTATCCGCTCATTTTATATGGATGTGAGGATGGAATCATGGGTTTGTTGGAACTGTTTTTGCTGGCGGTAGGGCTGAGTATGGATGCCTTCGCCGTGTCGGTGTGCAAGGGTCTTGCCATGCAGAAGGTCACCTTCCGCAGCGCCGCCATCTGCGGCGTGTGGTTCGGCAGCTTTCAGGCGCTGATGCCCTTCATCGGCTATCTGCTGGGTGCGGGGTTTGAAAAGTACATCAACGCCATCGCCTCCTGGATCGCCTTCGTGCTGCTGGCGCTGATCGGCGGCAACATGATCCGTGAGGCCCTCAGCAAGGAGGAGGAAAACGCCTCTGCCGCGCTGGATGTGAAAACCATGTTCCTGATGGCGGTGGCCACCAGCATCGACGCGCTGGCGGTGGGCATCACCTTCGCCTGCGTGCCGGTGGAGATCATGGCCGCCAGCCAACTGATGAACACCGTTTTGGCCGTCTGTCTTATCGGGCTGACCACCTTCACCATCTCCTGCGTCGGCGTCAAGGCCGGCAGCGTGTTCGGCGCCCGCTACAAGTCCAAGGCGGAGTTCGTGGGCGGTGCGATCCTGATCCTCATCGGCGTCAAGATCCTGCTGGAGCACCTAGGCGTGCTGTAAAAAATAACGGCACTCACTTTCGTGAGTGCCGTTATTTTTTAATCAACGATATCCACAGAAACTTTGGCGCCTGTACGCTGGGCGTAGGAGCGCACCACGGTGCGGATCTCCTTGGCGATGCGGCCCTGGCGGCCGATCACCTTGCCCATATCCTCGGGGGCAACGCGCAGCTCCAGCGTCAGCTCGTCGCCATTCTCGACCTCGGTCACGGTGACCTGGTCGGGATGCTGAACGAGGCTTCTGGCGATATAGAGCAGCAATTCCTTCATGGCTTGCCCTCGGCCTTACAGAACGTCGACCTTCTTCAGCAGGGCGCGGACGGTATCGGTGGGCTGAGCGCCGGTCTTGATCCACTCGCGGGCGCGGTCGGCGTCGATCTTGATCTCGGCGGGGTTCACGCAGGGATTGTAAGTGCCGATCTCCTCGATGAAGCGGCCATCACGGGGATAGCGGCTGTCAGCGACGACCACGCGGTAGTAAGGAGCCTTCTTGGCACCCATTCTTCTCAGTCTGATCTTAACCATGGTTTTTTCCTCCAAAATAAATTATTTGTTTGTCATGTATCATAAATGCCGGGGCACTTATTTCAGCCTTTTCTTGCGGCCAAAGCCTCTCATACTGCTGCCGCCGCCCATCAGGCCACTCAGCGCGCCCATGCCCCGCTTGCCGCGGGTCAGGGCCTTGGTCATCTGCTGCATGGTCTCGAAGCCCTTCAGCAACCGGTTCACGTCCGACACCTGCTGGCCGCAGCCCGCCGCGATGCGGCGCTTGCGGCTGGCGTTGAGGATCTGGGGATTCTCACGCTCCTGCATGGTCATGGACTGGATGATGGCCTTGGTACGGGCAAACTGCTTCGGGTCGATCTGGTCGGGGTCGAAGCCCTTGGCCATGTTGCCCGGCAGCATGCTGGCGATCTGGCTCAGGTCGCCCATGTTCTGCAGCTGCTCCAGCTGATCCAGATAATCACTGAGGGTCAGGCGGTTCTTCCGCAGCTTCTCCTCCAGCTTTTTGGCCTGCTGCTCGTCATACTGCTGCTCGGCCTTTTCGATGAAGGACAGCATGTCTCCCATGCCCAGAATACGGGAGGCCATGCGGTCGGGGTGGAACAGCTCGATCATGTCCAGCTTTTCGCCGGTACCCACGAACTTGATGGGCTTGCCGGTAGCCGCCCGGATGGACAGGGCCGCGCCGCCGCGGGCGTCGCCGTCCAGCTTGGTCAGCAGCACGCCGTCGATGCCCAGCGCGTCGTCAAAGGCCTTGGCGGCGTTGACCGCGTCCTGACCGGTCATGGCGTCCACCACCAGCAGGATCTCGTTGGGCTTCACCGCGGACTTGATGTTCCGCAGCTCGTCCATCAGCGCCTCGTCGATGTGCAGACGGCCAGCGGTATCCAGGAACACCATGTCGTTGCCGTGGTCGGCGGCGTACTTCACCGCCTCCTTGGCGATGGTGACGGGGTCGATCTGCCCCATTTCAAACACAGGGATGTCCAGCTGCTTGCCCACCACCTGTAACTGGTTGATGGCGGCGGGACGGTACACGTCGCAGGCCGCCAGCAGCGGGCGCTTGCCGAACTGGCGGCGCATCAGGCCCGCCAGCTTGGCGCCGTTGGTAGTCTTACCGGCGCCCTGAAGGCCCACCATCATCACCACAGTAGGGCCGCGGTTGGCGGTGGTGATCTTGGCGTTGGTGCTGCCCATCAGCTTGGTCAGCTCTTCATTGACGATCTTGATGATCTGTTGGGCGGGGGTCAGGCTGTCCAGCACGTCGCTGCCCACGCAGCGCTCGGTGACCTGAGCCACGAAGTCCTTGACCACCTTGTAGCTGACGTCGGCCTCCAGCAGGGCCAGACGCACCTCCCGCATACCGGTGCGAACGTCGGCCTCGGTCAGGCGGCCCTTGCCCTTCAGACTTTTGAATACGGCGTTTAATTTTTCAGACAGTCCTTCAAATGCCATATTTACTCCTTCAGCGCTTCGGCGTTTTCCAAAATGTCAGACACCAGCTTGTCCAGCTGGGGATTCTCATACTGGCGATAGTTGACGGTCTTGATCTGCCGGGCCGCCTCCTCGATGGCGGTGATCTTGGGCTGCATCTGCATGAAGCGGCGGATCAGGCCCGTTTTATCCTCGATCTCCTGCATGGCAGCCTCGGCCCGGACGATCACGTCCCGCACGCCCTGCCGGGAGATGCCGTAATTCTCAGCGATCTCGCCCAGAGACAGATCCTCGTTATAATACAGGTCAAAGAATTCCTTCTGCCTGTCGGTCAGGGTCTCGCCGTAAAAATCGAACAGCATGGTCATGCGGTAGGTCTGGTTTTTCACGGATGGCTCCCCTTTCTGTAAAGCGTATCGCCTTTATGTAAAGTTTTCAGCCTTTACAATAGCAATTATGATACACGATTTTGTGCGAAAAGTCAAGGCAAAAATCGCCGGTCAACCTGATTTTTTATAAGAAAAGGAGCGGTTTTCACCGCTCCTTTTCAAAACAGCCTCGCAGAGTTCGCGCTGCGCACAGCGCGAATCATTCAAATGATTTTTTGCCACGGCGTGTACGTGGCAAAAAATACTTCTCGGTTCAGCAAGTGCCAAAGGCGCGCAGCGGGCCGCAATCCCTTTTGGCAATGAAATCGAAGATTTCATGCCAGTGTTTTTTACTCCACGACTACGCCGCGCTTCTTGAATTCCTCCACCATCAGATCCAGGTCGGGCTCGATATGGACGGGGGAACCGGCGGACTTGATAGCGTTGGCCACGTCCTTCAGGCCATTGCCGGTGACCACGGACACCACGGTGGCGTCGTGGGGGATCAGGCCCTC
>CAVHKA010000126.1:0-5933 GCA_963636325.1 Agathobacter sp.
TCCTTGATGGCCTGCTGGTCGCCCATGCCGTCCACGATGATGGTGTTCTCCTTGGTGACCTTGATCTGACGGGCACGGCCCAGCATATCAACGGTGGCATCCTTCAGGGTCAGACCCAGCTCCTCGCTGATGACCTGGCCGCCGGTCAGGATGGCGATATCCTGCAGCATCTCCTTGCGGCGATCACCGAAGCCGGGTGCCTTGACGCACACCACATTCAGCACGCCCTTCAGGCGGTTCACCAGCAGAGTGGACAGGGCCTCGCCCTCCACGTCCTCAGCGATGATGAACAGCTTCTTGCCGCTCTGCAGCATCTGCTCCAGCAGGGGCAGGATGTCGGAGATCACGGAGATCTTCTTATCGGTGATCAGGATATAGGGATCGTCCACGATGGCTTCCATCTTCTCGGTATCGGTGACCATGTAGGGGGTGATGTAGCCGCGGTCGAACATCATGCCCTCGACGACCTCGCTGTAGGTCTCGGCGGTCTTGGATTCCTCGATGGTAATGACGCCGTCGGCGGAGACCTTCTCCATGGCCTCAGCGATCAGCTTGCCGATGGTCTCGTCACCGGAGGAGACAGCGCCCACGCGGGCGATATCATCGGTGCCGTTGACCTTCTGGCTCTGGGCCTTGATGGCGGCCACAGCGGCGTCCACGGCTTTGGCCATGCCCTTCTTCATGACAACGGGGTTGGCGCCGGCGGCCAGATTCTTCAGACCCTCGCGGATCATGGCCTGTGCCAGCAGGGTAGCGGTGGTAGTGCCGTCACCGGCCACATCGTTGGTCTTGGTGGACACCTCGCGCACCAGCTGCGCGCCCATGTTCTCAAACGGATCGTCCAGCTCGATCTCCTTGGCGATGGACACGCCGTCGTTGGTGATCAGGGGCGTGCCGAACTTCTTATCCAGCACCACGTTGCGGCCCTTGGGGCCGAGGGTGACCTTTACGGTATCGGCCAGCTGATTGACGCCGGCTTCCAGTGCCTTGCGGGCTTCGTCGCCGCGCTTAATGATCTTAGACATATAACTTGCCTCCAATTTGTGAGATAAAGGGGTGCAGGGGTTCTCCCCTGCTTTGCCGCCTGCGGCGGCAAACGCTTTTGATTATTTTTCCGGCGGCGTGTACGTCGGAAAAATACCCCGGCTCAGTCGCCTTGGGCGACGACACCAGTGACCGATGTCAACTGGTGAGGGGGATATACAAGGGGGATTTCATCCCCCTTGTAAGAATTACTCCACAATCGCCAGGATGTCGCCCTGCTTGACGATGATGTACTCCACATCATCCAGCGTCACCTTGGTACCGGCGTACTTGTCGGTAATAACCTTGTCGCCGGCCTTCACGGACATGGTAACGGTCTTGCCGTCCACAGTACCGCCGGGGCCCACGGCGATCACTTCTGCCACAGAGGGCTTCTCCTTGGCGCTTCCGGTCAGGATAATGCCGCCCTTGGTGGTCTCCTCGGCCTCGGTCATCTTCAGCACCACACGATCAGCAAGCGGTGTCAGCTTCATAGTTGGTTGCCTCCTTATATTTTTTATTTCATTACGAAAACAAGTTCAGCGTTAGCACTCGAACTCTCTGAGTGCTAACGCTGATTATCATACCACACTTTTCCTGAATTTCAAGGGGAAAATGCAAAAATCACAAAAAATTCACAAACAAGGGAGCGAGCCGCGCATCTGTCATTCCGAGCCAGTGCTCACACTGGCGTGGGAATCCGTGGTCTTTGGCTGGGGAAGCGGATTGCCACGGGCGGCTGTGCCGCCCTCGCAATGACATGTCAAGAACCGTTGTAGGGGCCGACGACTCTGTCGGCCCCTATCGGCAGCACAGATATTTATTGTTAGGGCGGACAGGGTCGTCCGCCCCTACACATTTCTACCGCAGCCGATCTGTTTATCATGCGGGGCGATGTGGGCATCGCCCCCTACAAAAGTGCAAACTCGCCTGACTTTTCGCCAGTTATTTTGCCGTGGCGTTGCAGGAGCAGCCCTCCGGGCCGAAGAAGTTCAGCTTCTTATCGCTCAGGCGGATGGTCACGTCGCTGTTGGTCATGCTCTCGCCGTCCAGACAGGTGACGATGTCCGGCCTCTCCGAGTGGATATGAACGACCCGGGGCGTGGAACAGCGGGCATACTCCGGGAACTTGCCGTATTCGCCCTTGGAGTACGGCCCCACAAATCTGGCAAAGGTCACGCGGCTGACCTTCTTCACCACCAGGGTGTTCAGCACGCCGTCGTCCATCCGGGCCTCGGCCACCGGCATGAAACCGCCGCCGTAGTACCGGCCGTTGCACACCGACACCAGAGAGAAATCATCCTCCACCGCGTCGCCGTCCAGCGTCACCGTCCAGTGGGAGGCGATGTCCTTGAAGAGGAAGTTCACCGCCAGCGAGGCGATGTAGCTGGTCTTACCGTCCAGCAGAGGGCTTTCGCTGTATTTATGTACGTCGGCGGCCACACGGGCGTCGATACCGGAGCAGGCGATGGTCAGGGCGATGCGGCCGTTGACGTCAATGGCGTCCATGGGGAACTGCGGGCCGTCCCACAGGTTCTCGGCGTCCTCAAACAGGACCGCCGCGCCGCCGAAGTTCTTCAGGAAGTCGTTGCCGGTGCCCACGGGGATCACGGTCATGGCGGCGTTGTCGTAGCCGATGACGCCGTTGGCCACCTCGTTGACGGTGCCGTCGCCGCCGCAGGCATAGAACCGCAGCTCCTCGCCGCTGTCGCACAGCCTGCGGGCCAGCTCGGTGGCGTGACCCTGCTTCTTGGTGAGGATACACTGCACATCCAGCCCGTGCTGCTCCCGCAGGGCGTCCGCCATGTCGTAGATACGCTGCCGGCTGTCGTACTTACCGGCGTTGGGATTGATGATAAAAACGTGTTTCACAGTAATATCCCCTTCACAGAGTGTTTTTATTATTGTATCAGCGCGGTGGGAAATAGGATGAACAAACCTTTAATTTTGCTTGTGGCACGCAGCCTGTGCCTCGCTGCCGGGGCAGGATTCCCACACCAGTATGAGCATCGGCTCAGAACGACAGATGCGGGAACCTGCGCATCATTGATAACCATTCGTAGGGGCGACCCTTGCGGTCGCCCGAAACAATATTGGAGCGTTTGCTATGCGGGCGACCGCAAGGGTCGCCCCTACGGTACGTCAATGTACCGCCTTACATTTTATTGCCATACATGAACACATCGCACTTGATCATGCCGTTGTACAGCTTCCGCTTCTTGGCGGCCTGCTGGCCGAAGGTGCGCTCAAACTCCGTGTGACTGCTGAGTACCAGCGTGCGCCAGCCCTCCGGCAGTCTCCGCCATACCTTGCCGAACTCCCGGTACAGCTCCTCCGCTTCCTGCTTCTCCATCAGCCGCTGGCCGTAGGGCGGGTTGGTGACCAGCTGGCCGTAGGGGCTGTCCCGATGGAAGGTGCGCATGTCGGCCACCTGGAAGCGGATATCCTCCGCCACACCGGCCTTGTGGGCGTTGGAGCGGGCGATGGCCACCGCCTGGGGATCCACGTCGCCGCCCCAGATGTCGTAGCTGCCATGGAACTCCTTGTCCCGCGCCTCGTCCTTGGCCTGCTGCCAGCTGTCGCCGGGCACGAAGCCCCACTGCTGGGCGTCGAAGGCCCGGTTCAGCCCCGGCGCGCGGTTGCGGGCGATCAGCGCCGCCTCGATGGGGATGGTGCCGCTGCCGCAGAAGGGATCGCAGAAGGGGTCCCGGCCCCGGTAGCGGCTCAGCTGCACCAGCGCCGCCGCCAGCGTCTCCCGCAAAGGCGCTTCCACGCCCACGGCACGGTAGCCCCGTTTGAACAGGCCCTCGCCGCTGGTGTCCAGCGTCAGCAGCACCTGATCCTTGAAGATGGCGAAGCGCACCTGATACTTGGTACCGGTCTCTGGGAACTGCTCCAGATGATAGGCGGACTTCATCCGCTCCACCATGGCCTTTTTGATGATGCTCTGGCAGGCGGGGACGGCGTGGAGCTGGGAGGAGATGGAGTAGCCCTTCACCGGGAAGGCCGCGTCACGGGGCAGATAGTCCTCCCACGCCACGGCGCGGGTGCCCTGAAACAGCTCCTCGAAGCTGCGGGCCGGGAAGTCCGCCAGCACCAGCATCACCCGCGCGCCGCAGCGCAGGTTGATGTTCAGCCTTGCGCAGTCCTCCAGCGTGCCGCGGCACAGGACACGGCCATTCTCCGCTTTCACGTCCCGCAGGCCAAGGCGCTTACATTCATCGCTCACCAGTTTTTCCAGCCCCAGCAGACAGGGGATCACATATGTATACATCGCGTTACCTCGAAAAAATGTCATATATAAATAACAGTATACCGAAAATTGTCGGAAAGCGCAAGGCAAACGGCAAAAAAATAACAGTGGAAGAATCGCCGCGCATCGTGTATAATAGAAAATACCGGAAATCAGGGCCTTACGGGCCATGTAAACTTCAGGTTGCGCGAAAATTTCCGGCAAAAACGCAAACGCAACCTGAAGTTGATAGACATTTCGCCAAGATATGGTACGATATCCCCAGAAAGAAACGGAGGAAACAGACGATGGCCTTTGGAGACCAATTGCAGGAGGTGCGCCGCCGCAGCGGCCTGACCCAGGAGCAATTCGCTGAGGAGCTGCAGGTATCCCGTCAGGCGGTGAGCCGGTGGGAGTCCGGCCGCAGCTATCCGGAGGTGGATAAGATCCTCTATATCTGCAACCGCTACGGCGTGCCCATCGGCCAGCTGTTTGCCGAGGAAGCGCCCGCGCCGGAGAACGGCGCGCCGCAGCAGCCCCAGGAGACGGCCCAGCCGCCGAAGAACAGTCTGTTCGCCTCGCTGGATTCTTTCATCACCAATCTGTCCCCCAAGAGCAAGTGGATCGGCATAGGTATCCTGGTGGGGGTGGCGCTGCTGGCGCTGCTGATCGGCCTGTGCCTGAAAGGAGGAAGCGGAGATATGTCAACGATCATCTGGATCGCCGCCATCGTCATCTTCGGTGTGGTGGAGGCGGCTACGGTGGGCCTTGTGTCCATCTGGTTCGTCATCGGCAGCGTGGCGGGCCTCATCACCGCGGTGCTGGGCGGACCCATCTGGTTACAGGTAGTGATGTTCTTCATCGTGTCCATCGCGGCCCTGATCGCCACCCGGCCGCTGGTGCGGAAGCTGGGCAAGAAGGGCGAGGTGGCCACCAATGCCGACCGGGTGCTGGGCGGCACGGCCCGCGTCACCGAGACCATCGACAACACCATCCCCTCCGGCGAGGTGTATATCGACGGCAAGACATGGACGGCCCGCAGCCAGTCCGGCGCGGTCATCGCCCCGGAAACTCTGGTCACGGTCATCCGTCTGGAGGGCGTCAAGCTCTATGTGGACGTCCCCCACGACTGTAAGCAGTAAGCAACAGGAAGAAATCTGTACATTATTTTAAGAAAACAGGAGGAATCGAAAATGGGAGGCTATATTGCGATCGGCGTACTGGTGGTTCTGATCCTGATCCTTGTGGTCAGCAGCATCCATGTGGTACAGCAGTCCAAGGCATTTGTGGTGGAGCGTCTGGGCTCCTTCAGCGCGGTGTGGGGCAACGGCCTCCACTGGAAGTGGCCCTTTATCGAGCGCGTGGTGAAGAAGATCAGCCTGAAGGAGCAGGTGGCGGACTTCGATCCCCAGCCGGTGATCACCAAGGATAACGTCACCATGCAGATCGACACCGTGATCTACTTCCAGATCACCGACCCCAAGCTGTACACCTACGGCGTGGAGTACCCCATGAGCGCCATCGAGAACCTGACGGCCACCACGCTGCGCAACATCATCGGCGAGCTGGAGCTGGACCAGTCCCTGACCAGCCGCGACACCATCAACGCCAAAATGCGCTCCATTCTGGACGAAGCCACCGACCCCTGGGGCATCAAGGTCAACCGCGTGGAGCTGAA
>CAVHKA010000127.1:0-5880 GCA_963636325.1 Agathobacter sp.
CGGCATCATCGCTCAGATGATGGAGCCCGTGGAGCTGCCCGAGATGGTGGACTATAAGGTCGACCCCGAGAAGAAGCCCTGGGCCTGCACCGGCTGGAAGCCCGGCGACGATCCCGCAAAGCGCGGTATCATCAACTCTATCTACATCGACACCGAGAGCCTGGCCATCCACAATGATGAGCTGCAGGCCATGTATAAGGAAGTCGTTGCCAACGAGCAGCAGTGGGAAGAGTTCAACTGCGAGAACGCCGATTACATCATCACCGCGTTCGGCACCGTGGCCCGTATCGCCAAGAGCGCCATCACCGAGCTGAAGGCTCAGGGCATCAACGTCGGTCTGCTGCGCCCCATCACCGTGTGGCCCTTCCCCTATGACGCTGTCAGCAAGGTCGTCAACCAGCCCTCCGTCAAGGCTGTCCTGGACGTTGAGCTGAACGAAGGCCAGATGCTGGAGGATGTCAAGCTGGCCATCAACGGCACCAAGGAAGTCGATTTCTTCGGTCACTGCGGCAGCCAGATGCCCACCACCGCCGAGATCGTCACCAAGATTCTCAGCATGAAGGAGGGTAAATAAGATGGCTGTTCTGTTTGAAAAGACCAAGTATCTGACCGACAAGCAGTTCCATTACTGCCCCGGCTGCAACCACGGTATCATCCACCGTCTGGTGGCCGAGGTCATCGACGAACTGAGCGATGAGCTGAACCTGGACGGCAAGGTCGTCGGCGTGGCCCCCGTTGGCTGCTCCGTGTTTGCTTACGATTATTTTAACTGCGATATGTACGAGGCTGCCCATGGCCGCGCTCCCGCTGTCGCTACCGGTATCAAGCGTTCCGCCAAGGATCGTCTGGTATTCACCTATCAGGGCGATGGCGACCTGGCCTCCATCGGTACCGCTGAGATCGTTCACGCTGCCCACCGCGGCGAGAAGATCTGCACCATCTTCGTCAACAATGCCATCTATGGTATGACCGGCGGCCAGATGGCGCCCACCACCCTGATCGGCCAGAAGGCCACCACCTGCCCCGCTGGCCGCAGCGAGGAGTGGAGCGGTCTGCCCATCAAGATGAGCGAGATGCTGTCCGCCGTTCCCAGCTCTTACTATATTGAGCGCGTGGCCGTTGATACCACCGCCAATATCGTCAAGGCGAAGAAGGCCATCAAGAAGGCCTTCAAGTATCAGATGGAAGGCAAGGGCTTCTGCATGGTCGAAGTTCTGTCCACCTGCCCCACCAACTGGGGTATGTCTCCTGTGGAGGCGATGAAGTGGCTGGAAGAGAACATGATCCCTTACTATCCTCTGGGCGTTTACAAAGACAAGGGGGCCGAATAACATGGAAAAAACTTTCATTTTTGCCGGTTTCGGCGGTCAGGGCATGCTCCTGATCGGTAAGTTCATGGCTATGTCCTGCATGCTGGACGGCAAGCACGTCTCCTGGCTGCCTTCTTACGGCCCTGAGATGCGCGGCGGCACGGCCAACTGCTCCGTCATCGTTTCCGATGATCCCGTTGCTTCTCCTCTGGTGGACAAGGCCGACGTTATCGTTGCCATGAACCGTCCTTCTCTGGATAAGTTTGAAGAGCACGTCAAGCCCGGCGGCGTGCTGGTCATCAACTCCAGCATCATCGACCGCAAGGCCGTTCGTGATGACATTACCGTCGTGTACTGCGACGCTAACGGCATCGCCGAACAGGTCGGCAACCCCAAGGGCGCCAACGTGGCGATCCTGGGCGCCGTCATGGCCAAGGCTGATGTCACCTCCCTCGACAGCATGATGGAAGCCATCCGCATCGAGCTGGGCGAGAAGAAGGCCCGTTTCCTGGAGGGCAACAAGAAGGCCCTGCAGGCCGGTATGGATGCCTGCAAGTAAGCAGGAAAACGTACGCCTTCCCCATCAGGAATATTGATGATCGCGTCCGGCGCTGGTATCAGCGCCGGACGCTTTTCATTTGGCCGATACGAACGCCGTCGAATTTCACAAAAGCCGTGATCACTTCTCCTCTTTCGTTTACTAATCAGAAAAAGAAGCAAAGTTCAGTTTCATATTTTGAAACTTTTTATTGACGGGCAACGGAATGTTTGGTATGATAGAGACGCCATCGGAGGGAGGTCGTTGATGATGGGTTCATTTTCCAACTTTGTCGGACACCGCATTAAGAAGTACCGCAAGAGCCGCGGCTATACCATAGAGCAGTTCTCCGCCATGATCAATAAGAGCAAGGCCACGCTGTCCAAGTACGAAAACGGCGCCATCACCATCGACATCGAGACGCTGTATGAGATCTCGCAGGCGCTGGATATCGACCTGAAGTATTTCGTGGACTACCAGCCGCCCACCTTCCGCAGCGAACCGGCGCTCCACAAAAACGCCTACTTCAATCAGTCGCTGGCCTACATGTACTACTACGACGGGCGCATACGCCAGATGGTGCGCTCCCTGCTGCGGTTCTCTCCCGCGCCCAACGGCACGGCTGTGGAGGTAACGCTGTATCTGGGCGTGGCGTCCTTTGACGATCCCGACCGCTGCCAGCACCTGTTCACCGGTGAGATGAAGTCCTACGACACCATCACCCACATGGTGCTGAACAACCAGATCAACGAGGCGGAGAAGATGTATATCTGCATGCTCAATCCCATGCAGAACCGCACCCCCGCCATCGGTCTGCTGTCCGGCATCGGCAGCACGCCTTTCTTCGCGCCCATTGCGCTGAAGACCCTGATCTCCAACGAGCCGCTGGAGGAGAGCGAGCGCCTGCTCAGCAGCATCAAGCTGGACAAGGACGACTATCACCTGCTGCGCTACTACAACATGATGGTCATCAACCGTCCCGCCAGCCTGTTCTTGCAGTAAAGCTTAAAAAAGTACCCGCAAGACTATGTCTTACGGGTACTTTTTATGCCATTTTCACGATCTCGCGCCGCAGCCTCAGGATGATGCGCTTCTCCAGCCGGGAGATGTAGGATTGGGAAATGCCCAGCCGGTCGGCCACCTCCTTCTGGGTCAGCTCCTTCCGGCCGCCTAGCCCGAACCGCAGAGAGATGATGTCTTGCTCACGGGGCGACAGCTTTGCCACGGCGCTGTGCAGCAGCTGGCGGTCCACATCCGCCTCCAGCGGCTGCATCACCACGTCCTCCTCCGTGCCCATCACGTCGCTGAGCAGCAGCTCCTTGCCGTCCCAATCGGTGTTCAGCGGCTCATCAAAGCTGACCTCCACGCGGGTATTGCTGTTCTTGCGCAGGTACATCAGGATCTCGTTTTCGATGCACCGGGAGGCATACGTCGCCAGCTTGATGTTCTTATCCGTCCGGAAGGTGTTCACCGCCTTGATAAGGCCAATGGTGCCGATGGAGATCAGATCCTCGATATTGATGCCGGTGTTGTCGAACCGCTTGGCAATATAGACCACCAGCCGCAGGTTCCGCTCGATCAGCGTCTGGCGGGCGGATTCCTCCGGCAGACGCGCCAGCACCGCCGCCTCCTCATCCCTGGGCAGCGGCGGCGGCAGGGTATCGCTGCCGCCTATGTAATAAACGCTATCCGGCCTGACCAGCCGTCGGATCCACTGTACAATGCGCCGCCACAACCTCATGTCGTCCTCCCTTTCCCTGTCCGCCCCAGAGGGCCTGATAGCCGCCCGCGCCCACCTGTGTGTCGGTCAGCGCCACCAGCGTATGAGCCACCGTCCGCCGCCCGATGCGGATGTAGTCGCTGCGGCAGGCCAGCAGCAGACCGCCCGCCGTCCCTACCGCCCGGAAGGGCAGCAGCACAAAGGGGATGGTCACCCCCGCCGCGTGGAGCCGGGCCATTTTCTCCTCCGGCGGCGCTTCCGTTTCCAGTATTGCCGCCGCCTCACGGGGCCACAGCGCCGCCAGCGCCGCTGTCTCCGCCACCAGCACCGGCTGGCCCCGCACCGGGTCACGCAGCGAATTACCGTTGTCCCGCAGCGCCCGCAGACGGCACCGGCGGCCCTCTACCACCACTTCGATCTCCATCAATTCTCCTCCTTCATGCCGCGCCGCCTGCCGGAACACCAGATGCAGCAGGCCGTAGAAGCCCGCCGCCGTTCCCAGCAGCACCGGCCAGCTGATATCCGCGTAATAGACGCGCTGCACGATGCCCCGCGGTGAGCCCGCCAGCAGTCCCAGCGCCAGCAGCAACCCCGCCAGACCGCCGGACAGCAGCCAGAACAGCGCCGTCAGCCGCCATGGCCGCGTCTCCCTCCGGAAGGCCAGCAGCGCCATGACTGTGCCTGCTCCCACCTTGCACAGGGGATGGGCCAACCATGGCCAGAGGAACACCCCCACCGCATAGGCCGCGCCCAGCGCGGCACAGAGCAGGAATCGCAGCCGCCGCAGGGGCGTACCTGCCAGCGTGGCGGTGGTCAGCAGCAGCAGATAGTCCACCGCCAGATTCAGCGCCGCCACCCGGTCGATATACACCACTGTCACCGCCATCACCTCGCCTGTCTATTATAGGACGGCCCGGCCGGGAATCCTGTCACAAAAAAGCGCCCTGCGGGATTTCTCCCGCAGGGCGTACCCGATATGTCATTCGTAGTCGAAAATGGCCTTCTTTTCCAGCAATCCGCCGTACCCGTCCTTCCACCGATGGTGGATGTCGGACGCGTCCCAATTGGCCAGGGCCTCCTTGTCCATGTCCAGCACGATCATCAGATCGTACCGGTTGGGCCGGTCGACGCAGCAGGGATGCACCGTCACGCCGTAGACGCCGGGGATGGCGTCCGCCGCCGCGTACAAAGCCCTGACCCGCGCCAGAAGCGCCGCCTTATCCGTCACCGTCTCGTTCCATTTTGCCAGGATACAGTGCTTCATCCCGGCACCTCACAGTCCCAGATAGGGAATGATCAGGCCCGCCAGCATCAGCACCGCCATCAGGCAGGCAATGACGCCCACGATGATCTGTGTGGTTTTCTTACGCATTTATATTTCCTCCTTCGGTACGATCTTACGGATCATTTTCTCCACCTTGCGGCGTGGCTGCATCACCTCGTGGCCGCAGCCCAGGCATTTCAGCTTGATGTCCATGCCCACCCGCAGCACCTCCCAGCGGCGGCTGCCGCAGGGGTGATCCTTCTTCAATTCCAGAATGTCATGCAGTTGCAGATCCATGGCTCATCCTTTCTTGATCTCGTCCCAATAGCGCTTGGCGGCCTGCTCAGTCTTGTTGTCACCGTATTCGTAGTAGTGCTTCTCCCCCAGCTCCTCCGGCAGATACCGCTGCTTTACATAGTGGTGGGGGAACACATGGGGATAGAGATAGCCCTGCTCCCGCTCCTGTCCGGCGCTGTCGGCGTGAACGTTCTGCAAATGCCGGGGGATGCTGCCCATGGCGCCGTGCTGGATGTCCTCCATGGCGGCAACGATGGCGTTGTGGCTGGCGTTGGATTTGGGCGCCGTGGCCAGCAGGATGGCCGCCTCGGCCAGGGGAAGCCGCGCCTCCGGAAGTCCCAGCTGCACCGCCGCGTCCACGCAGGCCTTCGTAATGGCGATGGCCTGTGGATAGGCAAGGCCGATATCCTCGCTGGCGATGACCAGCAGGCGGCGGCAGGGGGACAGCAGGTCGCCCGCCACCAGCAGCCTTCCCAGATAGTACACCGCCGCGTCCGGATCGGAACCGCGGATGGACTTTTGCAGCGCCGACAGCAGGTCATAATGCTCGTCGCCGTCCCGGTCGTACCGCATGGCGCTGCGCTGGGCCAGCTGCAAAGCGTCCTCGCTGGTCACATACAGCACGCCATTCTTTGGCCTGGCGGACTGGTACAGCAGCTCCACCGCCGTCACCGCCTTGCGGACATCGCCGCCGCAGGCGGCGGCCACCGTAGCGGGAACGGTGTCCTCCCACTGGAAGGGCAGGTCGCTG
>CAVHKA010000128.1:0-5316 GCA_963636325.1 Agathobacter sp.
GTATAAGTTCAAGCCCGAGCAGTGCACCGTCAACGAGAAGGGCATCCTGGTGCCGCCTCCCCTGCGTTTCGACGTGCTGGAAGAGGTCAGCAAGCGTCTGCCCGGTTTCCCCATCGTGCTGCACGGTTCTTCCTCCGTCCCGCAGGAGTATGTGAAGATGATCAACGAGCACGGTGGTAAGATGCCCAATGCCATCGGCGTGCCCGAGGAGCAGCTGCGTCAGGCCGCCCGCCTGTCCGTGTGCAAGATCAACATCGACTCCGATCTGCGTCTGGCCATGACCGGCACCATCCGCCAGTTCATGGACGAGCATCCCGACAAGTTCGATCCCCGCGAGTATCTGAAGCCCGCCCGCGCCAACATCAAGGAACTGGTACGCCACAAGCTGGTGGACGTGCTGGGCTGCGCCGGCAAGGCATAAGGTTATCTGAAACACATCAAAAAATATCCGGTGCGAAAGCACCGGATATTTTTATAGATCATACCTTACTTGAACAGCTTGCCGGCAATGCCACCCAGCATGTCGGACACATTGCCACCCTGCTTGCTCAGCAGTTCCTTCAGCATGGGGACGGCCTTGTTCAGGATGTCCTTGACGCTGTCGCCGCTGATGCCGACCTTTTTGGCGATCTTCTCCACCTCATCGCTGCCCAGCAGCTTCTTGACGGCCTTGGCCACATCACTGTCGCCGTCCAGATGCTTCATCACGGAGGGGGCGGCGTTCTTCAGCACGTTGGACACGTCGGTGGTGCTGACGTTAGCGGACTTGCTGAGCTTCTCCAGCATGTCCTTATCCATAACATTGCCCAGAAGGGAAGTAATATCCATATAAATCGCTCCTTTTCTTGACTGTAAAGTAGATTTATATTACAGTGTTTCCTTGATCTTGGCCGCGATCTGATCGGCGGTCAGACCGTATTCCCGCAGCACGTCGGCCGCCTTGCCGGACTGGCCGAACTGATCGTTGATGCCGATCTTCTTGAACTTGCAGCAGACCTTGCCCATCAGCGCGTCGGCCACCGCGTCACCCAAGCCGCCGATGACACTGTGCTCCTCCACGGTGATGACATTGCCGCACTTCTCGGCATACTTCACCACGCACTCGGCATCCAAGGGCTTAATGGTGTGCATGTTGATAACGGTGATCTCAATACCCTCGGCGGCCAGCAGCTTGGCGGCCTCCAGAGCTTCGTTGACCATCAGGCCGCAGGCGAACACCGCCGCGTCCTTGCCCTCCCGCAGGACGTTGGCCTTGCCGATCTCAAAGGGATAGTCCTCCTCGAACACAGGAGTAGCCAGACGGGCCAGACGCATATACACGGGGCCCTGGAACTCCGCCAGGGCGAAGGTGGCCTTACGGGCCTCGTTGGCGTCGGCGGGGACGATGACGGTCATGCCGGGGATCATGCGCATCAGGCCGATATCCTCAATGGACTGATGGCTGCCGCCATCCTCGCCCACGGAAACACCGGCGTGAGAGCAGCAAATCTTCACGTTGAACTTGGGATAGGCGATTGAGTTGCGGATCTGCTCATAGGCACGGCCTGCGCCAAACATGGCGAAGGTGGAGCAGAAGGGGATGAGGCCCATGGTGGACAGGCCCGCGCCGATGTTCATCATGTTGTCCTCGGCAATGCCACAATCATAGAAGCGGTCGGGATGGGCCGCCTTGAAATACTTGGTCATGGTGGCGCCTGCCAGGTCGGCGTCCAGCACCACTACCTTATCGTTCTGGTTGCCCAGGTCTACCAGCGCCTTGCCGTAGGCTTCACGGGTCGCGATCTTTTCACTCATGTTTCAGCCCTCCAATTCCTGCAATGCCTGGTCACGCTGCTCCGCATTGGGTGCCTTGCCGTGCCAGCCGACCTGATTTTCCATGTAGGAGACACCCTTGCCCTTGACGGTGTGCGCCAGGATGCAGCGGGGCTTGCCGGGAACCACCGGCGCGCTGAGCGCCGCCTCGATGGCGTCCAGATCGTGGCCGTCGATCTCATAGAAGTCAAAGCCGAAAGCCCGCAGCTTGGCGGGCAGGTCACCCAGACTCATGACCTCGTCGTTGCTACCGTCGATCTGCAGGCCGTTGTTATCAATGATAATAGTCAGATTGTCCAGCTTATAGTGGTTGGCCGCCATAAAGGCCTCCCAGATCTGGCCCTCCTGGCACTCGCCGTCGCCCAGAATGGTGTAGACCTTGGTGTCCTTCTTCAGCTGCTTGGCGCCCAGCGCCATACCCACCGCGATGGAGCAGCCCTGGCCCAGAGAGCCGGTGGAAGCGTCCACGCCGGGGACCTTCTTGCAGTCGGGATGGCCCTGCAGGATGCTGTGCAGCTGGCGGAAGTTGGTAAACTCGTCGCGGCTGATGAAGCCTAGCTCCGCCAGAACCGCGTAATAGCAGGGGGCGGCGTGGCCCTTGCTCAGCACAAAGCGGTCACGGTCGGGATTTTTGGGATTCTTGGGATCAATGCGCATGTGGTTGTAGAATACGCTGGTCATCAGCTCCACCATGGACAGAGAGCCGCCGGGATGGCCGCTGCCTGCGTTGGCGATCATGGTGATGATGTCACGGCGCACCTGCTTGCATACGCTGGAAAGTTCTGCCGTATTCATTGAGAGACCTCCAATTCAATTATTCCACATGCTATGTTAATGCATTTGCCTGCTAAAGTCAATGAACAGCGGAAAAAAGTGGGGAAAAAACAGGACAACATTTTCAGCGCTTGTGAACGGCAGAGAGCCCGCCCACATAAAATGAGGGCAGGGAGGGGAGAGATGTGGAGCTGCTGCCATATCGCCGTGGGGAGGCGGAAGCCTACGCCCGGTTTTGGGCCTATGGCCGCAATCCGGCCTTTTATGATTACGAGACCATCGGCGGCGACTGCACCAACTTTGCCTCCCAGTGCATCTATGCCGGCACTGGTATCATGAACTATACGCCCACCTTCGGCTGGTATTACATCAGCGCCGATGATAAGGCCCCCGCCTGGACGGGCGTGGAATATCTCCACAATTTCCTCGTCCGTCAGGAGGTCTCACCGGGGCCGGTGTGCATGGTGACCCAGGATCTGGCCATGACGGAGCCGGGCGACGTGATCCAGTTGATCTTTCAGGGCGAGGTGTTTCAGCATTCTCCCGTTGTCATTGCCAATGACGGCAGCGGAGAGGCATCTGGTATCCAGATCGCCGCACACAGCTACGATGCCAATTGCCGCCCATTGAGCAGCTACAATTATCAGCAATACCGGGTGCTGCACATTTTGGGCTACTATCCGGAAGCATAAAAATAAGGCGGAGCTTACTCCGCCTTATTTTTGTCGCTTGTTTCGTTGATTTTCCCTTTCATCTTCACATGTGACAAGGGATTTGCCTTTGCAGCTACACGCAAGGATTCGTTGTCGATGTGGGTATAGATCTCGGTGGTGTTCAGGTGCTCGTGGCCCAAAACTTCCTGCACCGCCTTCACGTCCACGCCGTTTTGCAGCATCAGTGTGGCCGCCGTATGCCGCAGCTTGTGACTGGAATACTGTGTACTGTCCAGCCCTGCCATGGCCAGATGCTTTTTCACCAGCGAGTGTACCATCGCGCGGCTGATGCGCTGGTCTCGTTCGGAAAGGAACAGCGCGTCACGATCCTTTCCGCTGATGGGATGGCGCACCGTCAGATACCGCGCCAGCGCGTCCTTGCAGGCGTCGTTAAGATACACCACCCGAACCTTATTGCCCTTGCCCAGCACCCGCATGGCGTCATCCTGGATATCGCTCAAATTTAGGCCGATCAGCTCGGAAATACGCAGTCCGCAGTTCAAAAACAGTGTGATGATACAGAAATCACGCTCCTTATGCTTGCCGTCCACAGCATCCAGCAGGGAAAGGGAGTCCTCCAGTGTCAGATAGCGGGGGAGGGACTTCATCTGCTTGGGAGAGTCAATATCCTTGCAGGGATTTTCCTCCAAAAGGTGTACTTTATTGCACAAATAGTTGAAAAACGACCGGATCGTAGCCAATTTTCGTGCTCGGGAAGCGGCATTCAATCCTTTGTTAGAATTTTCACAATTCTGGTGCTGCACACGATCTCGGCTGAGATAGGTCATATAGCCGTAGATATCCGACAGGGTAATGGACCGGATCAACGGCAGGTCAACATCCATGATGTCGATCTGGTCAAAGGGCGTATCCCGCAGCGACTGGTCTCGCAGCTGCTTGATATAGCGGAAGAAATTCCGCAGATCAAGAAAGTATTCATCCACCGTGCGCTGGGAGTGCGCCTTGATGGTCTCGTGATAACTGAGAAAGTCCGCCAGAATTCGCGGAGACTGTGAACGATAATCAATAGCCATATTTTTGTCCTTTTGTTGACAGGGGCCGAGCGCGAAGAGCGAGGGCCGCGAGATCGTAAACCCATCGGCGAAGCCGCCCCGGAAGGGTGGCGGAAAGGGCCGATTTATTTCATGGGGTTACGATTCAACAAAATAAAAATTTTGTTGAATCGAGTGGAGGGGAATTACGATTTGACCGGAAACTATGAGATATATGCGCCGTCATGCGCCGTCATATGTAGGATTTACGTTCTGAACTCTGCCGCATGCTCCTGGAAGAAATCAAAATACAACCGGACATTTTCCAATGCCGTCCACGGCTTCGTCTGTACCGGATCGGCGTCCAGGTCATAGATCCTCGCATCCCGCATGGACAGCAAAAACGGTGAATGTGTGGAGATGATAAACTGGCAGCCAAAGAAACGCACAGAATCCTCAAGAAACCGCTTCAGGTCAATTTGCCGCGCCGCCGACAGGCTGTTTTCCGGTTCATCCAGCAGATACAGCGCATGCTCCTGAATGGATTCCGTAAAATACGATAACGCGCTTTCGCCGTTGGAACGCTCCGGCACATTGGCGGCCAGTTGCCTGCGGACGTATTCGGATTGCGAGACGCTTTTGGCGTCGCTCCGCCGACAGAATTCCCGGTAATCAGCCAGACTTTTCAGATGGTACGGCTCCCAGCGATCCCGATGGTACTGGTCGAACAGATATGCGCGTTCCTTGTCGATCTCATTATTGATGCCGCGGATCTCCAACAGATAATCGAACACATCGTCGCTGGTGATGATCCGGCTGCCATCCGGCACGGACTGTCCAGCGGATAAACGATACCGGCACAAGTCCAGATAGTCCTCATAGAAGTCGCTCCGGTTGAACACCGCACCGCGCTGGAGACGCAGCTTTTCCGCGATCAGATTCAGCATGGTGGTCTTGCCGCTGCCGTTTCCGCCGTACAGGATCGTCAGCGGTGCGAATTGCAGCTCCGGCAGATGACGGTAACG
>CAVHKA010000128.1:5326-5842 GCA_963636325.1 Agathobacter sp.
GCTGTATTTCGCTGGCTTTTCCGCTGATCCGCTGAATAGATTACTTTGCCGCTTCCCTCACAGCGGGACAAAATGTTCCAGCTCTGTATTATCTCATTATACAAAAACGCCCGGTGGATGACAAGTCCACCGGGCAAAATTTTGTTGAATCGAAGCTTACGCCTTCAGGCAGCGCAGGACTGCCAGCAGAATGGAATAATACTTGCTGTCGGGGCTGTCGGCACGGCTGGTGATGATCACAGGGCAGGAAGCGCCGCAGATGGTGCTGGCCACGGTCTTGCCGGCGATGTAGGTCACAGCCTTGTACAGCACGTTGCCGATCTCGATGAAGGGCACCAGCAGGATGTCAGCCTGACCGGCAACGGGATCCTTGATGGCCTTATGCTTCACGGACTCCATGGAGATGGCGCCATCCAGTGCCAGAGGGCCGGTGACAACGCAGCCGGGGATGCCCCGCTCCTTGATGGCGGCGGCGCTGACGGTGGAGGGCATCTTCTCGGTGACGTTCTCCACGGC
>CAVHKA010000129.1:0-5829 GCA_963636325.1 Agathobacter sp.
GAGGAGATGATCGAGGGCCAGAAGGTCATCAAGGTCTTTAACCACGAGAAGCAGGCCATCGGCCGCTTCACCACCCTCAACGACGAGTACCGGCAGGCCGCCACGGCGGCACAGGCCTACGCCGGTATGATGATGCCCGCCATGGGCAACCTCAGCAAGATCAACTACGCCGTCACCTGCTGCGTGGGTGGCCTGCTGGCCATCGGCGGCATGTTCGACGTAGGCTCCCTGGGCGCGTATCTGCTGTATGTGAAGCAGGTGAGCCAGCCCATCGGCCAGATCAGCCAGCAGGTGAACACGCTGCTGGCCGCGGCGGCAGGCGCGGAGCGCATCTTCGCCGTCATGGACGCCCAGCCGGAGACCGACGAGGGCAAGACCGTCATCGTCCGGGTGGAAAAGGATGGCGACACCCTGACCGAGACCGCGGAGCGCACCGGCCGCTGGGCGTGGAAGCGCCCCGACGGTACGCTGGTGGAACTGAAGGGCGACGTGCGGTTCGACCATGTGACCTTCTCCTATGACGGGGAAAAGACGGTGCTGCACGATGTGTCCCTGTTCGCCAAGCCGGGCCAGAAGATCGCCTTCGTGGGCTCCACCGGCGCGGGCAAGACCACCATCACCAACCTGATCAACCGGTTTTACGACATTCAGGAGGGCACCATCACCTACGACGGCATCGACGTGAAGGATATCGCCAAGGATTCCCTCCGCCGGTCGCTGGGCATGGTATTGCAGGATACCCACCTGTTTACCGGCACTATCGCTGACAACATCCGCTATGGCAAGCTGGACGCCACCGACGAGGAGATCCGTGCCGCCGCCAGGCTGGCCAACGCCGATACCTTCATCCGCCACCTGCCTCAGGGCTATGACACCGTCATCACCGGCGACGGCGCGGGCCTCAGCCAGGGCGAGCGGCAGCTGCTGGCCATCGCCCGGGCCGCTGTGTCCGATCCCCCGGTGCTGATCCTGGATGAGGCCACCAGCTCCATCGACACCCGTACCGAGACGCTGATCGAGCGGGGCATGGATTCCCTGATGGAGGGCCGGACGGTGTTCGTCATCGCCCACCGCCTGTCCACCGTCCGCAACGCGCAGGCTATTCTGGTGCTGGAAAACGGACAGATCATCGAGCGGGGCGACCACGCCCAGTTATTGGAAGAAAAGGGCCGGTACTATCAGCTGTATACCGGTCAGGCAAAATTGAGTTAAAAAGGAGAGACGATCATGACAGAGAAGGAGCTTTGCCGGAAGGCCATCGACATGCTGGATATGGCGTATATCCCCTATTCCCACTTTCCCGTGGGCGCGGCGCTGGAGTGCAGCGACGGCACGGTCTATACCGGCTGCAACATCGAAAACGCCGCCTACGGCGCCACCATCTGCGCCGAGCGCACCGCCATCTTCAAGGCCGTCAGCGAGGGGCACCGTGACTTCGTCCGTATCGCCATCGCCGGACGCAGCGACGATTACTGCGTACCCTGCGGCACCTGCCGTCAGGTGATGATGGAGTTTGCCCCGGAGATGGAGGTGCTCTGCGTCAACAAGGCGGGCGACGCGAAGAAATTCGCCCTGAAGGAATTACTTCCGTATGGCTTCGACCAATCTTGGTTATAATTTCCGGGAACAAAACGGCGAAAAACTGCGTCTAACAAAGCAGACCCGCATGAATTGCGGAAATCAAGGAGGATATTTTGATGAAAAAGCTTTTTGCACTGATGCTGGCCGCTGTGATGGCCCTGTCCCTTGTGGCCTGCGGCGGTAACGACACCAAGACTGACGAGCCGTCCGGCGACCAGCCCGCTGAGATCACCAGCGCGCTGAACCTGCTGGAGACCGTGTGGAACGACTATGGCGAGGACGAGAAGTTCGCCGTGGTGGGCGGCGGCCCCGACGCGGAGCAGATGGTGGACGGCGCTCCCGGCGCTTTCGACCTGAGTGACCGGTCTCTGGCGGAGTACCAGCTGGTGCTGCCGGAGGCGGCGAAGGTGGACGAGGCCGCGTCCCTGACCCACATGCTGAACGCCAACACCTTCACCGCCGCGGCCTATCATGCGTCCGGCGACGCACAGGCACTGGCCACCACGCTGCGGGACGCCGTTCAGGCCAACCGCTGGATGTGTGGCTTCCCCGACAAGGTAGTGGTGGCCGTTCGCGGTGAGTATGTGGCCGTGGCCTTCGGCGCCGAGGATCTGGTGGACGCCTTCGCCAGCCGTCTCAGCGGTATCTTCGGCATGGAGCTGGTGTACGACGAAGCCGTTCAGGCGTGAGAGGCACCGTCGTAAAGCGGGCGGCCTTTGTGCTGCTGAGCTGCGCCATCCTGCTGGGTGCGGCGAAATGGACCCCCACAAGGGAAGCGCCGCCGCAGGCGGCGCTTCCTGTGGTGTATGTGTATGAAGGGTATGCCGTGTCCGCCGAGGCGGGGTATGACCAGAAGTCGCTGGACTACGCCGCCCGGAAGTTCCGGCAGCTGTATGACAGCTACCTGACCGGCAATGCCGGGCACATCTACCTGTCGGTGATCCCCGACAAGGGCAGCTTTACGGAGCCGCCGGAGGGCTACACCCCCGCCTCCGCCCAGGAAACGGCGGCGGCATTGCTGGCGCAGTTGGATTTCGTCCAATACGCGGACATCGCGCCGCTGCTGACATTAGAGGACTACTACCGCACCGACCCCCATTGGCGGCAGGAGCGGCTGATCGCCACGGCGCAGACGCTGGCACAGGCCATGGATGTGCCGTTGACGGGTGATTTTCAGGAGAACACCGTGGACACGCCCTTCTATGGCGCTTACGCGGAGAAGGCGGGAGCGCCGCTGACGGCGGATACCCTGCGGTATCTCACCAGCGACGTGCTGGACGCCTGCACCGTGTACGACTATGAGACGGAGCGGCAGGAGCCGCTGTACGACCTGTCCGCTGTGGAGACGGACACGCCCTATGACCTCTATTTGCAGGGCAGCCGGTCGCTGCTGCGGATCGACAGCCCTCTGGCCGCCACGGACAAAACGCTGGTGGTGTTCCGGGACTCCTTCGGCAGCAGCCTGCTCCCGCTGCTGGCGGAAGGCTACCGCACCGTCTACGCGGTGGATATCCGGTATCTGTCCAGCCAGCTGCTGGGCCGGTTCCTGACGCTGGACGGCAGCGAGGATGTGCTGTTTTTATACAGCACCATGGTGCTGCAAAACAGCCGCACATTGAAATGAGCAAACGGCAGGCCGGTGCGTAAAACGCACCGGCCTGCCGCTTTTTTATCGGATCTGTCCGTTTCCCTTGATGATGTACTTATAGGTGCTCAGCTCATCCAGTCCCATGGGCCCCCGGGCGTGAAGCTTCTGGGTGGAGATGCCCATCTCGCAGCCAAGGCCGAACTCGCCGCCGTCGGTAAACCGGGTGGACACGTTCACATACACCGCCGCGCTGTCGGTCTCGTCAACGAACCGCTTGGCATGCTCTGTGTTTTCCGTGACGATGCACTCGCTGTGGCCGGTGGAGTGGGCCAGAATGTGGGCAATGGCCTCGTCCACGCTGTCCACGATCTTCACCGCCAGAATGTAGTCCAGAAACTCCGTGTCAAAGTCCCGCTCTCCCGCAGGGGTGCCGGGGATGATGGCGGCCGCCCGTTCATCCAGCCGCAGCTCTACGGGCACCTGTCCCGCCGCGGCCCGGTCGTCCACCAGCGCCTTTTTCAGCATGGGCAGGAACTGCTCCGCCACGGCGCTGTGTACCAGCAGCACCTCCTCAGCGTTGCATACGGAGGGGCGGCTGGCCTTGGCGTTCACCACGATGTTCACCGCCATTTGCAGGTCGGCGCTGTCGTCCACATACACATGGCAGATGCCGGTGCCGGTCTCGATGCAGGGGACGGTGGCATTTGCCACGCAGGTGCGGATCAGGCCCGCGCCGCCACGGGGGATCAGCAGATCCACCAGCCCCTTGGCGGTCATGATGTCGTCGGCGCTCTGGTGGCTGATATCCTCGGTGATGTTGAGGATGTCCGGATCGCCGCCCGCCGCCGTGATGCCCGCCTTCAGCGCCTTCACGATGGCGTGGGCGGAGCGGTAGGCCTCCTTGCCGCAGCGCAGCATGCACACGTTGCCGCTCTTGATGGCCAGCGCCGCCGCGTCGGAGGTGACGTTGGGGCGGCTCTCGTAGATGATGGACACCAGACCCAGGGGCACCTGCTTCTTATAGATGGTCATGCCGTTGGGCCGGTGCACCTCGGAGAGGATACGCCCCGTATGGTCGGGCAGGGCCGTGGTGTCCCGGATACCGGCGGCCATTCCGGCCACACGCGTTTCATCCAGATACAGCCTGTCCAGCATCACATCGGAGATGTGGCCCCGTGCCGCGTCCATATCCGCCCGGTTGGCCTCCAGAATGGCGGCGCAGTCCCGCTCCAGACTGTCGGCCATGGCCAGCAGCAGGGCGTTTTTCGTCTCGTTGGAGGCGTTGCGGATGGTTTTCCACGCCGCCTTGGTTTTTTTCAGAATGTCAATGGTAGTCATTCACTTGCCCTCCTTTGCCAGAAAGCGGGTGCCCACGGGCTTGCCCGCCACGATGTCATAGAGAAGTTCCGGCCGCTGGCCGTTGGCGATGACCATTTCGCAGCCTGCCGCCGTGGCCACCTGGGCGGCGTGGAGCTTGGTGGCCATGCCGCCGGTGCCAAGGGCGCTGCCGCTGCCGCCGCCCAGCGCCAGAATACTGTCGTCGATGGCGCTTACGGTGCTGATGAGCTTCGCTTCCGGATTCTTATGGGGGTCGCTGTCGTACAGGCCGTCGATATCGCTCAGCAGGATCAGCAGATCGGCCCCCACCGCCGCCGCCACAATGGCGGACAGGGTGTCGTTTTCCCCGATGGTGTTCTCCACGCCGATCTCGTCGGTGGACACGGCGTCGTTCTCGTTGATGATGGGCAGCGCGCCCAGTTCCAGCAGCCGGAAAATGGTGTTGCGCATGTTGCGGCTGCGGTGCTCGTTCTTCACGTCCTCGCCGGTCAGCAGTACCTGGGCCACCGTGTGGCTGTACTCGTTGAACTGCTTGTCATAGGTATACATCAGCTCGCACTGGCCCACGGCGGCGGCGGCCTGCTTGGTGGGCATATCCTTGGGCCGCCCCGGCAGGTTCAGCTTACCCACGCCCATGCCGATGGCCCCGGAGGACACCAGAATGATCTCGTGGCCCGCGTTTTTCAGGTCGCTGAGCACCTTGCACAGCTTTTCCATCCGTTGGATATTCAGCCGCCCCGTGGCGTGGGCCAGCGTGGACGTGCCGACTTTTACGGTAATGCGCATGATATCCCTCCTTCGGGATGTTGATATTTGTCCCCTATTATAGCGCCTTGCCCGCCGTTTTGCACGTCTTTTTTTCGTTAAAACAGAAATCGGCACACCGCCAGCGCGAAAAGGGCGGAGACCACCGCCTGAAGCGCCTTTGCCAGCAGATACCGCCGCAGGGAAAGCCCTGTGTCCTCCAGCACCGCCGCCGTCTGGCAGTGGACGGACACGCCGCCCCAGCCCAGCAGCGCCGCCGCCATGCAGAAGCCGGCGGGGGACGCCTCCAGCGACGTGACGCCGCCGGTCAGCTCCAGCAGGCCCAGGGCCAGCGGCGGCAGGCCGGGCCATGCCTGCCGCACCAGCGCCATCACCACCAGAAAGAAGATGACGAAAGCGCAGATGTTCACCATGGCCGCCGCCGCGCTGCCCACGCAGGAGACGAAAAGGGCGGGCAATTTCGCGCCGTTACCGGCCAGTTTCGTGCGATCACTGGCCGTTTTCATGTCACAGCGGGCCGATTTCATGTCATTACTGCCGTGTTTCATGTCAAAACC
>CAVHKA010000130.1:0-5685 GCA_963636325.1 Agathobacter sp.
AAGGGCGTCATAAGCGGAGCCTGTGCGGCAGCATTCTTCCTTCTGATCATCTATCAGGTCATTTGCCGCTCGTTCCTGCATATCGATGCCAACTGGACGGATGAGGTCTGCCGGTATATGTTCTTCGTTATGGTCATGGCCGGCGCGATCCTCTGCGCCAAGGAAAACGGCCATTTCTCCATCGACGCAGCCTCCACCTTTCTCGGGGAGAAGGCCAAGAAGATCCTGGCCCTTGTGATCGATGTGCTTTCCTGCGCATTCCTGGTGTTTCTCGCCCGCAGCGGCTGGCTGCTTGCTCAAAGAGCTGCGGCCCAGAGCTCCAATATGCTGGACATTCCCATGCGCCTGATCTACAGCGTGATCCCTGTATGCGCAGTCATTATGGTTATTTATGTGGTCCGGAACCTCGTGCTGCACATTGCAGCACTGCGCAGCACGGACACAGACGGAAAGGAGTCCTGACCATGCTGACATTGATGATCATCGTCTTTTTCGGCTGTATGCTGATCGGCGTACCGATGGCATACTCCGCAGGACTTGCTACCATATCCTACGTCCTGACATCCGGGATACCCCTTACCGTTCTGGCGCAGCAGATGTTCGTCTCCGCGGACAACTTCTCCATGATCGCCATCCCGCTTTTCATCCTGGCCGGCGACTTCATGAACAACGGCGGCATCACTAAGGCCATTATGCACTTTGCACGCGCATTGGTAGGGCACATACGCGGAAGCCTTGCCCATGTGACTATCCTTGCCAACATGATGTTCGCGGCCATGTCCGGCTCTGCCAATGCCGCCTGCGCCGTGATGGGCTCCATGATGATCCCGGAAATGAAGGATGAGGGCTACGACGATGGATTTGCCTGCGCCGTTACGGCCAGCTCATCGATCCTCGGGCCGATCATCCCTCCCAGCATCATCTTCGTGCTGTATGGCTCTATTACAGGGACCCCGGTGTCCTCCCTGCTGGTGGCCGGTATCGTTCCGGGCGTCCTGATCGGCCTGTTCTTCATGATCGCCGCCTATCTGTTTGCACGGGTACATAAGTACCCCACAAGTGCCCACGTTTCGTGGAAGGAGCGCCTGAGCGCGTTCGTCCACGCGATCCCGGCACTTATGGCACCCCTTATCATTGTCGGCGGCATCCTGTCTGGCATCTTCACCGCGACCGAGGCCGGCGCGATCGCCGCGCTGTATGCGCTGATCGTAGGCTTTGTTACGAAGCAGCTTACCGTAAAAGTCATGTGGCGGTCTGTTCTGAACGCAGCGAAGGTCACCGCGGCCATCCTGTTCATGACCGGAACCGCAAAGGCATTCGCCTGGGTGCTGACAAGTCGGCAGATCCCGCAGAAGCTGGCGGCCGCTATCATGAGCATTTCCAGCAACCAGTTTACCTTCTTCCTGTTGACGGTGCTGTTTTTGTTGCTCATCGGCTGCTTCATCGTCGAGACTGCTTCCGTGCCGATCCTTGCGCCGATCTTTGCGCCCTTGGCCGCACAGTTCGGCATCAACCCAGTCCACTTCGGCGTCATTTTCGTGCTGTTGGTGTCCGTTGGTGCCCTGACGCCCCCTGTCGGCAGTATGCTGTTCGTCTCGGCAAAGGTGGGCGAGACGCCCGTTACCAAGATCATACGGAATTTGACACCCTTTTACATCGCACTATTGGCCGCGCTTATCCTGCTGATCGCAATTCCTGAGCTTGTTACTTTCCTCCCCTCTCTCGTTAAATAGCCCCCCGCGCCGCAGGAGCGGCGTGGCCGGCAGCTTCTCTGCACAATTCCATAGAGAAGCAGGACAGCCGGGGCATTTGCCCCGGCTGTCTTGCGTTTTGTGATCGTGGCGTCCAGTGTCCGCTACAGCGGTAGAACATGCAGTTCGGTGGTGTGCCATCTCTACATCAAGAACCCGTCATTTCCCGATTTTCCCCTGTCCTCCGCGTATATATTATAAAAGTAGACGCCCACGCGGGTGTCTACTTTTTTTATACTTTCAGGAGGACTTTCGCCATGACACCCACACAAATCTGCTCCCACTGTGGTACTGCCGAAGGAGAGCTTACCGAGTTCAACGGCAGGCTCTACTGCCCCGACTGTTTGGACGACCTGACCCTTGTCTGCACCGACTGCGGCAGCCGCTTCCTGCGCACCCACAACCATAGCGAGAACGATGACTTCCCCATCTGCCCCGAATACTACGACCGGGACTACACCCGCTGCGTCCGCTGCGGGCGCATCATCGACACCGACCACTGCTGGTATCCACTGGACAACGACGATCCCTACTGTGCCGATTGCTGCTCTACCATCGAGAACAGCCCCATCCACGACTACTACTTCAAGCCCTACCCCATCTTCTACGGCGACGGCCCACGCTATTTCGGCGTGGAGCTGAAAATCGATGACGGCGGTGAATGTGACAGCAGCGCGGAGACGCTGATGGACATCGCCAACCAGTCGAAGACGCTGGCCTACTGCAAGCACGACGGCTCATTGGACGACGGCTTTGAGATCGTCACACATCCCATGTCACTGGACTGCCAGCTGCATGAGATGCCCTGGAGCAGCGGTGCTGGACGCAGCCGTCAACATGGGCTACCTGTCACATCAGGCGGGCACCTGCGGGCTGCACGTCCATGTATCCCGCAAGGCCTTCGGGGACACTTTGGACGCGCAGGACAACGCCATTGCCCGCGTGCTGTTCTTTGTGGAGCGCCACTGGGCAGAGCTGCTGCGCTTTTCCCGCCGGACACAGCGGCAGCTGGACCAGTGGGCTGCCCGCTACGGCTACCGCGACCGACCCGGTGAGATGCTGGAGCACGTGAAGAAAGGTCACGGCAGCCGCTATACCTGCGTCAACCTCACCAACGCGGACACCATCGAATTCCGTATGTTCCGGGGTACGTTGAAACTGAATACACTTATCGCCACATTGCAGATGGTGGATCACATCTGCGATGCGGCGATTTTTATGTCCGATGACGAGCTGCACGACCTGTCCTGGAGCAGCTTTGTCAGTGCCATCAAAGAACCGGAGCTGGTGCAGTACCTGAAGGAGCGCAATCTCTACATAAATGAGCCGGTTGAGGGAGAGGGGGAAGTCTGATGTGCTGCCTGTTTGGAATTTACAACTACGGCCACAGTCTGACCGCCGCGCAGAAGAAGCGGCTTGTCTCCGCGTTGGCCATTGCCAGTGAAGACAGAGGGACGGATGCCACCGGCATTGCCTATAACCACAACGGTCACCTGACTGTCTACAAGCGTCCCTATCCCGCACACCTGATGCGATTCAAGCTGCCGGATGATGCGCTCTGTGTTATGGGACACACCCGCATGACCACGCAGGGTGATGAGAAGCACAATTACAACAACCATCCCTTCGAGGGTATAGCGGGTATCCCCTTCGCGCTGGCGCACAACGGTGTGCTGTATAACGACCTGACCTTGCGAAAGGACAAAAAGCTGCCTCGTACCCGAATCGAGACGGACAGCTATGTGGCCGTACAGTTACTGGCACAGCAGGGCGAGCTGAGCTTCCGGAGCATCCGCAGTGCCGTAGAGCCCCTCAGAGGCACGCTGACGCTGTCTGTTTTGGACAGCAGGGATAATCTCTATATCATCAAGGGCAACAATCCGCTGACACTGTACCACTTCCCGCGCATGGGTTTGTATGTCTACGCCAGCACGGAGCAGATACTCAAGAAGGGACTGAAAAAGGGCATGCCGCGCATGGAGCAGCCCTTTGAGATGATGATCCGGGAGGGGGATATATTGCGGATAGACCGGCAGGGGCAGTACACCGTTGAGCGCTTTGATACCCGCAACCTCTGGGACGGCATGACGCACTTCGGTTGGCCGTATTGGGACGTGTACGACGGACAGGACGAGTATATCGACGATCTGAAATCCGTAGCGTCCGCCTACGGCTACACACCCCACGACATAGACGTGTTCCTCGGGTATGGTCTTTGCCCGGAGGAGATAGAGGAGATCATGTGCTGCGGGGAGGTATGAAAAGATGCGAGTAGTAATGGTAGAAGTTGGGAGGAAAGCCTGTGAAATGGAATTGGAAGATAGCCTTGCAAGTATGCAGCGTGCTGTTGGCGGTCTTATTCAAGCTGTGTACGAACCCGGAGGACGAGACGCAGCCCTGATCTGCAACGAGGAGGGCAAGCTGCTGGGGCTGCCGCTGAACCGGGCTCTGCGGGATGAGGATGGGGAAATCTATGATGCCATCGCCGGAACATTCTTCATCTGCGGCGCACCGGCAGACAGCGAGAACTTCACGTCTCTGACGGACGAGCAGGTTGCCTATTGGCTCGGACGTTTTGCCAAGCCGGAGTTCTTCGTCAGCGTCAACGGGCAGATTATCTGTGTACCGGTGGAGGAACCGTGCCAATAGGGTGTACCCTAACGGTACACGAAAAAAGAGTTCCAATAGGGTCACTTCCCGCATTTGGGCAGGTGCCATCTGCGGGAAGGACTCTATTGGGACTACATTATTGTTCGGCGGCAATGATTTGTTCGCAATATGCCTTTAGTTGAGGAATTTCATCCGTGATGATTTCCCATGTGATCTCGGGATCGACAGTGCCGTAGCTATGCGCGACAATATTTCGCATAGCCTTGATTTGACGCCAAGGCACGGCGGGGTGCTGTTCACGGAATTCGTCTGTCAGCTTACCCACTAACTCACCGATCTGCAAAACACAAAGTGCGGCGGCATTGCGGTAAATGGGATCGTTCTGAAATGTCTCAGCGCTGTTGCCGAAGCGTTCAACAGTCTGCTCGATTTGCTGGCAGTAGACAACGATATGCTCCAGAGCGCCGATGTTGCGGTCAAGAGGCTTCATACAGCAGCACCTCATCTTTCCGTATGGAGTCAAGAAAATGTGAATCAAGGCTGGTGGTGGGGACAAGGTCCACCGGTACACCAAGGGAGTCCTCTAAGTCGAGCAGAAGCCCCGCCAACTGAAAGCCGCGGATATTTCCCTTGTCAATTCGCAGGTCAATATCACTGCTGTTTGTCATGTCACCCCGCGCATAGGAGCCGAACAGGTAGATGCGCTCCGCGCCATATTGCCTGGCAAGACGTGACACAATAACCTTGATCTCATTCAGAGTATGTGTTTTCACCGAGGGCACCTCCCATCAAAACACTGTTTTACATACATAGTATAACAAAATAAATGTGAATTTACAAGGGAAGGAAGTATCGCAATTGAAAATCGGTTACATCCGCATATCTACTGCAGATCAAAACACGGCACGGCAAGAGCTGCTGATGGAGCAGTTGGGGGTGGACGAGGTCTACATCGACCGCATAAGCGGCAAGAATACCAACCGCCCAGAATTGCAGAAGATGATGGAATACGTCCGGCGAGGTGACACGGTCATTGTGGAGTCCATCAGCCGCTTTGCCCGCAACACCCGAGACCTGTTGGAGTTAGTAGAACAACTATCCGTCAAAGGCGTGGAATTTGTCAGTAAGAAGGAGGCTATCGACACCACCACGCCTACCGGCAAGTTTATGCTGACCGTATTCGGCGCGGTGGCGGAACTGGAACGGGAATATATCCTCCAACGACAGCGGGAGGGCATCGCCATTGCCAAGGACAACGGCGTTTACAAAGGGCGCAAGCCTATTCAACCGCCGGAGCTTGAGAAAGTCATAGTTAAGTGGCGGC
>CAVHKA010000131.1:0-5666 GCA_963636325.1 Agathobacter sp.
GGAAGATCTTCTCGGCGGGGATGCCGATCTCGTCGTGCCAGATGTTCCACGCCTCATCGTCGTCCTGATAGACGGAGGGGTACAGACGGTCAGGCTCCAGGCCCACCCACTCGGGGCTGGTCAGGAATTCCCAGCTCCATGCGATGGCCTCATGCTTGAAGTAGTCACCGAAGGAGAAGTTGCCCAGCATCTCGAAATAGGTGCCGTGGCGGGCGGTGTGGCCCACGTTGTCGATGTCGCCGGTGCGGATGCACTTCTGACAGGTGCAGACACGCTTGCAGGGAGGCTCCTCCTCGCCCTTGAACCAGGGCTTCATGGGGGTCATACCGGCGTTGATCAGCAGGATGGATTTGTCGTTCTGGGGTACCAGCGAAAAGCTGGGCAGGCGCAGATGGCCTTTCGTCTCGAAGAACTTCAGGAACATTTCCCGCAGCTCATTCAAACCGTGGTAGGGATGGCTCATAGTGTTTCGCTCCTTTTCGTGATATATTTTTACTTATTTGTTTCTTGTGTTGTGTTGACGGGGAAATCGTAGGGGCGACCCTTGCGGTCGCCCGCAGGATAAGGCAAAAACGCTGATTCGGGCGACCGCGAGGGTCGCCCCTACGCACGGATCAAGACAGCTTCTTTGCATAGAGGTTATTTACGCCAGGCGTCCGCTAATGCGGCCAGCTCCGTCTCCAGATTCCGGAAGAACCGGGAGATATGCAGGCCGTCGGCCAAGGCGTGGTTGACGAACAGCGATACCGGAAGGGTGGTGCGGCCGTTCACCGTGACGTACTTGCCCCAGCTGATGCGGGGGTTGCTGTCGTCGGGGTTCACCGCCGGATGCTGCAATTGGGAGTAATGCAGCCACGGCAGGCTGGATACGAAGAAGAAGGCCCTCGCGTCGCCGTCCTCGGTGAGGGTGCCGCGCTCCAGTACCTCCCGCTGCCGCCGCTGGCCCAGGGCGATGAAATCGTCATAGGGCATGTCGCCCTCCACCGTACAGTAGACGTACACACCGTCCGGCTTCATGGCGGTGTAGGAGGGAGGGCACCAGTCGAACTCCACCACCGTGCCGCCCTCGAAGACGCGGCGGCGCAGCTGGGGCACGGCGTTGGCGGCCCGGGTCACCGCGTAGAGAAAGCTGAGGAAGAAGGGACGCTGTCCCTTGCGGGCCATAAAGTCCGTAATGTCGATCTCCGCCGTGATCCCGGCGAAGGGAAAGTTCATCTGCCGGAAATAGGCAAACTGCCCGCACCGGGGATCGGACGCCATGTCGATGATGTGATAGCTCATCTCTTACCTCCAAAAACCTGAGATGGCCGTATGGCGGAAAAACAAAAACGCCCCGCCCCGCATAGGGGCGAAGCGACGCTTCACGGTACCACCCTAATTTGACGGCCATGCCGTCATCTCAGTCGTCCGGTAACGGGGACGGAACGTGCGGCTCATCGCCGCAGGCTCGGAAGTGGCTGTCCTGCCTGCCGATCCCGAAGGGCTTGCACCAATACCCCTTCTCGCTCTGGGTGGCTGCGGCGGACTCGTTTCCTCATAGCCGTATCACAATGTTGCCCTTATTTTACCACATTTTTCGTCGTTGTCAACGGTATTTTTTGCGTTTTTTCGTCGTTTTCACCATTGCCCATAGGGGAAAGTATGTTATACTGATGGATAGCTTTGTGTGGGGGAGACTGCTATGCCTCTTTATAAACGGAAAAATATCGACTGGTACCGCCATCTGGCCTTTGCCTGCGTGGGCGGTTTCTTTGGGGCCTACGCCATCCTGTGCCGGGGCGGCGTCATGGGCAGCGCCCAGACCATGAACCTGCTGGAGCTGGTGATCGACGCCCTGTATGGCCGTGGCTTCAACGTACTGGAGCATTTCGGCGCCTTCGCGGTGTATGTGATCGGCACCATGCTGACGGTGCTGCTGCCCTTCAAATGGGGCGTGAACATGCGGCGGCTGTCGCCCATCATCACGGCGGCCGCGGCGGTGGGGGAGTGCTTTATCCCGGCGGAGACGGAGGTGGTGCTGGCGCTGTATCCCATCTTCTTTGCCATGAGCGTCCAGTGGAGCAGCTTCCGGGGCGCGCGGAACTTTTACAGCTCCACCATTTTCTCCACCAACAACACCAAGCAGGCATCGCTGGCGCTGGCGGAATACATGTGCACGAAGAATAAGGATCAGCTGGTGCGGATGGGCTTCTTCCTGTCCACGCTGCTGTGCTTCCACATCGGCGCGGCCATCGGCGTGGGCGCGGCCCACTTCTGGAGCATCCGGGGCGCCCTGTGGTCGCTGCCGCTGCTGATTTGGGCCTTCGTGCTGGTGACGCAGGAGGAGAAGGCGGAGGCCATTCAGGCCATCAAGACGGAATAAGGTTACACTATATAAGGGGAGGGTATCACCATGAATCAGGCGCTGTTTTCCTATATCGCCGCCAGTCCCACGGCCTTTCAGGCGGTGGCCCACACGGCGGAGCTGCTGGAGCTGGAGGGCTATCGCCCTCTGCGGGAGACGGAGGAGTGGACGCTGGAGCCCGGCGGACGGTACTATGTGACGCGCAACGGCTCGTCGCTGATCGCCTTCCGGCTGCCCAAGGGCCGGCCCGGCGGGTTCATGATGACCGCCGCCCACAGCGACAGCCCCACCTTCAAGATCAAGGAGAATGCCGAGCTGGCCGGGGAGAGCGACACCCGTCTCAGCGTGGAGGGCTACGGCGGCATGCTGTGCGCCAGCTGGATGGATCGGCCCCTCAGCGTCGCGGGCCGCGCCATGGTGCGGACGGAGCAGGGCATCGCCATGCGTCTGGTGGATCTGAAGGACATCGTGGCGGTGATCCCCAACGTGGCCATCCATATGAACCGGGAGGCCAACAGCGGCACGAAGTACAATTTCGCCGTGGACATGCAGCCCCTGTACGGCGAAAAGGGCGGCTTCCGCGGCCGTGTGGCCAAGGCCGCCGGCGCGGCGGAGGAGGACCTGCTGACATACGATCTGTTTCTCTATAACCCCCAGCCCGGCGTGGAATGGGGCAATTACATCTCCGGGCCCCGGCTGGACGATCTGCAATGCGCCTTTGCCGCCTTGCAGGGCTTCCTGACGGCGGAGGAGAGCCGGAACGCCTGCGTGTACTGCCTGTTCGACAATGAGGAGGTGGGCAGCGAGACGAAGCAGGGCGCGGCCTCCACCTTCCTTGCGGAGACGCTGGAGCGCATCTGCGACGGTCTGGGCCTGACGCTGCGCACCATGGCGGCGGGCAGCTTCCTGCTGTCCTGCGACAATGCCCACGCGGTGCATCCCAATCACCCGGAGTACGCCGACAGGAACCACACCGTGCGGATGAACGGCGGCGTGGTGCTGAAGTATAACGCCAGCCAGAAATACACCACCGACGCGGTGTCGGCGGCGCTGTTCCAGACGGTGTGTGAAAGGGCGGAGGTGCCCATTCAGCGGTACGCCAACCGCCCGGACATGGCGGGCGGCTCCACCCTGGGCAGCATTGCCAACACCCAGGTGTCCCTGAATATGGCGGACATCGGTTTGGCCCAGCTGGCCATGCATTCCGCCTTTGAGACGGCGGGCGCCCAGGATACGGCCTACATGGTGCGGGCGCTGCGGACATTCTTCGGGCTGAGCCTGCAAACAGACGGGGACGGAACGTACCGGCTGTGAACTTGAATAGGAAAGAGACGGCGCGAGCCGTCTCTTTTTTATGCAAAATATTTTAAATACCCTCTTGACACACAATACTATGTGGTATATAGTATAACGCGAAAGGGGGCATGAACATGCTTGACCCACAGATGAAGCGGGGTTTGCTGGAGGCCTGTGTGCTGTCGGCGCTGGCCCGGGGCGATTCCTACGGCTATAAGATCGTGAAGGATCTGTCCGTGTGCGTGCAGGTGTCGGAATCCACGTTGTATCCCATCCTGCGGCGGCTGGAAAGTGGCGGCGCGCTGACGGTATACAGTGTGGAGCATAACAGCCGCTTGCGGAAGTTCTATCATTTGACGGAGCAGGGACAGCGGCAGCTGTCCGCCGCCGTGGAGGATTGGAAGGAATTGGAATCTATGTATGAATTTATCAGGGGAGGGCTGCGGAATGACCAAGGCTGATTTTTTACGATTGCTGGAGCGGGCGCTTATGCAGCTTTCCGAGGAGGAGCGCCAAAAGAATCTGGAGTATTACAGTGAGCTGCTGGACGATATGATGGAGGAGGGCATGACCGAGGCGGAGGCTACCGCTAAGCTGGGCAGCCCCAACCAGATCGCCCAGAATATCCTGCAGGAGATGCCGCTTTCTAAGCTGGTTAGCACCCGCATGAAGCCCAGGAGCGGCTGGACGCCGCTGGCCGTCGTGCTGGCGGTGGTGGGCAGCCCCGTGTGGGTACCGCTGCTGCTGGCGGTCGTCGCCATTGTGCTGGCGCTGTTCGTGTCCATCTGGGCGCTGGGCTTCGCGGCGGTGGCTGTGGTGATCGCGCTTGCGGTGGCCGTGGTGGCCGCGCCCATCTTCGCCGTCCGGGCGGCTGTGATGACATTGCCGCTGGGCCTTATGCTGCTGGGCGCGGGGCTGGTGCTGTTGGGCCTGTGCGTACTGGGCGGACTGATGGCGGTGGAGCTGTGCAAGCTGCTGTGGCAGCTGACGGTGTGGCTGGCCCATAAGATCAAGGGCCTGTTCATCCGGAAGGAGGAGAACGTATGAAAAAATCCGTAAAGATCACGCTGCTCGTGGCGGCGGCGCTGGTGGGCCTGGGCCTGTGCCTGTCCATGGTAGGCTTTGCTCTGGGCGGACGGTTCAGCAGCCTGCTGAACATGCGCCTTGACCCTGCCACCGGCCAATGGGAGCAAGTGGACGAAGCGGGGAATGTGGTGAACGATTATACCAAAGGCGAGTACGCGCTGCCGGCGGGAACGGACATCACGGCGCTGGATATCGACTGGCTCGCCGGCGAGGTGGAGATCCTGGTGACCAGCGGCGATGCCGTCTCCGTGATGGAGCTGGTGGAGCGTGGCACCTCCGCGTCCTACGCCATGGCAGTGTCGGAGCAGGACGGCGTGCTGAAGGTGCGCTATACCGGCGACGAGTTCCTGAGCCTGCCGAACCTGCCCAGCAAGAAACTGGTGGTACAGCTTCCCCGCGAGGTGGCGGAGAATATGAAGGAGATACGGCTCTCCAGTGTGTCTGCTGACTTCGATGTGGAGGCGCTGACCTTTGACGATGATTTCCGGGATGAGGAGATCGCCTTCGTCAAGGCGGACACCGTAGCGGTGAGCACCGTGTCCGGCAAGATCGAGCTGGACGGCAGCTTCCGCAGGGTGACCGGAGAAAGTACCAGCGGCGAGATCGACCTGACGCTGCGCAGCTGCCCCGAGAAGCTGGATCTGACTACTGTCAGCGGTAACATAGAGCTGGAGCTGCCGGAGGACGCGGGATTCGCGCTGGATCACAGCACGGTGTCCGGCAGTCTGAGCAGTGAACTGCGGCTGAACTGGAAGTGGAATGACCGTTATACCTATGGCGACAGTGACAGCAGCGAGTTTACCGTCAGCACCACCAGCGGCGATTTGGACATCAAGAGGATCGAGAAATGATAAAAACGATACCCGTGCTTACGCACGGGTATCGTTTTTCAGTCTGTCAAAGAACGCCAGTTCTCGTTATGCGAGAGCTGGCGTTTTAG
>CAVHKA010000132.1:0-5639 GCA_963636325.1 Agathobacter sp.
GACTCGAACCCTGGACACCCTGATTAAGAGTCAGGTGCTCTACCAACTGAGCTAAAGGTGCATGTCCTTCAGAACAGTGCCATTATAACCGATTGCTTTGCGTTTTGCAAGCCTTTTTTTGAAAAAAACCGCGGTTTTTGCGCAGAAAAAATGCACCCGATGCAGGTGCATTTTTTCTTATCGCTTGCTTCGCTGGATCAGGTTCACTACCACCATTACCGCGGCGTATACCACACCGGCGATGGCCCAGATGAACCAGCTGTATCTGGCCTGCCCGTTGCCGGAGGGGCCGAAGGTGTACCACATGAAGATGACCGTCACCAACAGCCAGTACACGGTGCTGACCGCGCCCTTGATGCTGCGGCGGGATTTCTGCTGGCGGGTATAGTCGCCCTCCTCCAGCAGCCGCTCCATAGAAGCCTGGATGGTGCCGCCATAGACGAAGGCCACACAGCCGATACCGGCAATGATCAGCAGCAGGCACACCGCCGCCACATACACAACGTTGGCGGTCTCCATGCACATGGAGACAAACAGCGGCACCGCCGACAGGATGCACAGCACCGTGCCGATGATGTTCAGCCGGGAATAGGCGGCGGCAAAGCTTTGCTTACGCTCCTTCACCATGCCGCTGACGCCGTACTCCGTCTCGAAGGGTACTTCCTCCAGAAAGGCGAAGTCCCGCGCCCTGGCGGAGCAGGTGAGGAACAGCGTCACGCCGATGGCCACCAGCACCAGCAGCACGCACAGGCCGATACCGGCCGCGGCATTTTCGGAAATACCGAAGCGGGACATCTCGCTCATGGCGGCCAGCATCAGCAGCGCCACAGGGGAGATGATGCAAAGGAAGGTGGCCAGCGCCATCTTCGGCGCGGCCTCCCGCCGCAGCGCCAGATAGGCGGAGGCCTCCTCCATGGTGACCCGCCGCAGCGGCGGCTCGTCGATGGGGACGCTTGGGACAGGTTCCTCGATCTCCAGCTCGTCCTTCAGCAGGAAGTCGGTGGTGACGCCGAACAGGCGGCTCATCTGCACCACCTTATCCATATCGGGGATGGATTGCGCGCCCTCCCACTTGGAGACCGACTGACGGCTGACGTTCAGCTGCGCCGCCAGCTCCTCCTGGGACCAACCGGCCTTCTTTCGTAATGTCATGATTTTGTCCGCTAAGATCATAATGGGCTCCTCCTGAATTTGATATGCGCCGCAGCGCTTTCGTTGTGGATAGCATACCTGATCTTGCGTTTGCACACCAGAAAGTAGGCTTGGAGATCTGTCAACCAGCGGTTGCGTTTGGGAAAAATCCCACTATTTTCGGATGATTTCCCGGAAAAAGGCCAGTGCTTCGGCCTGAAATGCCTCCGGCGTGGCAGCGGTGTTCACCAGCACGTCGGTGCAGTGGGTGCGGTAGAAATCGTCGTCCTTCTGGGCGGCCACCCGCAGACGGGCGTATTCTTCGGTGATGCCGTCACGGGCCATGATGCGGCGGACACGGTCCTCCGCCGGGGCAATGACCGCCAGCGTCCGGTCGCAGAGGGCAGCAAGGCCAGACTCCACCAGGTTGATGGCGTCGATGCCCATAATGGGGGCGGGGGAGAGGGCCATCCGCCGTTCCATCTCACGGGGCAGCTGGTCATAGATGATAGCGTTGAGCTTATCCAGCTGCGCCGCGTCACCGAACACCAGCGTGCCCAGCTTCTGACGATCCAGCTGGCTGTCAGGGGTGAACACATCGCCAAAGGCGGCGGTGATGGCACCGCGCAGATCGTTGTCGGTGCGCAGCATCTCATGATAGATGGCGTCGCAGTCCAGCACGCAGCCGCCCAGCTGCTCCAGCGCCCGAAGGGCGCTGGTCTTGCCCGCGCCGGTGGGGCCGGTGATGCCCACCACCAGCGGGCGGGGCGCTTCGATCACATGGAAGCCCGCCGCCTTTTTCAGGCGGTTGCTGACGGCCAGGCCCAGCCCGCTCTCGTCGGGGCATTGGGCAAAGATCTCCGGCACGTTGGTGTCATCAAAGGTGCGCAGCGCGTCAAATACGTGCTGTGCCTGCGTAAGCTTGTCGGCGGCAGGGCCGAGACGGTGGATGATATGTCCTTCAAATAAGGGGGCGTACTCGTCAAAGCAGATGACGCCGCTGTCCGCGGTCAGATGGGCGGCGATGTAGGCGGCGGAAGCGCCAGGCGTTCCGGTAATGACGGTGACGGGAGCCTTGGGGGCGTAGTGCCGGTACTTCATACCGGGAGCCTTGGCCTTTTCGCCGTCCGCCAGCTTCTGTCGCACGGCCTTATCCACGGCTACCTCGCCCAGCACCTCCTCCAGCGCTTCCAGCGGCAGTCCGCCGGGACGGAGGAGACGGGGCGGCGTCACCGTCAGGTCGATGATGGTGCTCTCCACGCCGACGGCGCAGGGGCCGCCGTCCACGATGCCGTCGATCTTGCCGTCCATGTCCTCCAGCATGTGCTGGGCCGTGGTGGGGCTGGGCCGTCCGGAGGTGTTGCCGCTGGGCGCGGCCACGGGGATGCCCGCTTCACGGATGATGGCCAGCGTCATGGGATGGTCGGGGCAGCGGACGCCCACCGTGTCCAGACCACCGGTGGTGCGCAGGGGCACAATGTCCCGCCGGGGCAGGATCATGGTGAGAGGCCCCGGCCAGAACCGCTCCGCCAGCGTATAGGCCGCCGGAGGGATATCGCGGCAGTACCGTTCCAGCCAGTCCGCGCCGGGGACATGGAGGATCAGAGGGTTGTCCTGAGGACGGCCCTTTGCCTCGAAAATATGCAGCACGGCTTCTTCGTCCAGTGCGTTGGCGCCGAGACCATACACCGTCTCGGTGGGGATGCCCAGCAGGCCGCCCCGCCGCAGGATGGCGGCAGCTTCCGTGATGGCGTTTTTGTCCTTTTCAGGGTGGAAAATCTGTGTTTGCAAGGTGATTCTTCTTTCCATCGTAGTTGAAGGTGCTTAAAAGGGGGGATATATCCCCCCTTTTTCGGGAATTAAAGACCTAATTCCTCGCCCACCAGCACCACCTTGATGCGGCCGGGGATCTTGGAGAACCGGGTGGTGACGATCTGGGCGCAGCAGCAGTCGGGGCTGGTGCAGTCGCCGCACTGGCCGGTGACGGCGCAGGGGGTCTTGACATCAAAGCGCTGGACATTGGCGGGGGCGGCAATGTGGCGGGCGCGGGACATGGCGCTGTCCAGATCACCGGCCATCTTATTCATACCGGCCACCACGATGACCTGCTTGGGGCCGAAGCACAGGGCGGCCACGCGGTTGCCCATGCCGTCGATGTTCACCAGTTGGCCATCCTCGGAGATGGCGTTGCTGCTCATGAGGAAGGTGTCGCAGGTCAGGGCCTGACGCAGCATATCCATGCGCTCGTCAGGGGTCTTGGCGGTATCGCGGTCGATGAGGGGCTGATTGCGCTGGCGCAGGCGATCCTTGATGCCCAGCTGGTCCACGGTGGCCACGCCGCCCCAGCTCACCACGTCACCGGCGGGGATCAGCTCCAGCACCTTTTCCACGGCTTCTTCAGCGGTGGGACAGTAATAGGCGTCAAACTGCCGCTTTTTCATGGCCTTGACCACATTGGGGCCGGACTTGTCATAGTGCTTTTTCATAGGTGCTAACATGGTGATTGCTCCTTTCTTATTCCGCGCCCTCCTGCAGGCGCTGTGTCTGTTGATTCAGGGTCAGCGCGTCGATCAGCGGATCGAGATCGCCGTTCATGATGGCGGCGATATTGAAATTCTTATTGTCGCCCGTGAGCCGGTGGTCGGTGACACGGTTCTGGGGGAAGTTATAGGTGCGGATCTTGCCGCTGCGGTCGCCGGTGCCCACCTGGGACTTTCGCTCCTTGGCGATGGCGGCGTTCTGCCGCTCCTGCTCCGCCTCGTACAGGCGGGAGCGCAGGATCTTCATGGCCCGCTCCTTATTCTTATACTGGCTGCGCTCGTCCTGACACTCCACCACCGTGCCGGTGGGCAGGTGGGTGATGCGGATGGCGGACTCGGTCTTGTTGACGTGCTGGCCGCCCGCGCCGCTGGAGCGGTAGGTGTCGATCTGCAGGTCCTTGGGGTCGATGGAGAACTCCACCTCCTCCGCTTCCGGCATGACGGCCACAGTGGCGGCGGAGGTCTGGATGCGGCCGGAGGACTCCGTCTCCGGCACGCGCTGCACCCGGTGGGTGCCCGCTTCAAATTTCAGGCGGGAGTAAGCGCCCGTGCCCTCCACGGTGGCCACGGCTTCCTTGACGCCGCCCAGCTCCGTCTCGTTGAGGGATACCACGTCCAGCGTGAAGCCACGGCGCTCGGCATACATGGAATACATCCGCAGCAGGTCGGCGGCAAACAGCGCGCCCTCCTCGCCGCCGATGCCGGCCCGGATCTCCAGCACAACGTTCTTGTCATCGTTGGGGTCACGGGGCAGCAGCAGACGCTTCAGCTCCTCCGTCAGCCGTTCCCGCTCCGCCTTGGCGGCGGACAGCTCATCCTGTCCCAGTTCCTTCAGCTCGGGGTCGGACAGCATCTCCGTGGCGGCTGCGATATCCGCCTCCGCGCGGGCGTAGGCCCGGTAGGCCTCCGCCACCGGTGTCAGCTCCTTCTGCTCGCGGCTCAGCTTCGTCATGGCGTCCCGGTCGCTGTATACCGCCGGGTCGGACAGCTGCCGCTCCACCTCGTCCAGACGGCGGACGATCTTTTCCAGTTTATCCAACATGGCCGGTCTCCAGATACTTCTGCACGTCGGAAATGAACTTGTCCCGCCAGAAGGTGTAGCCCACGCCGCCGGGCTGGAGGGAGACCTCCAGAAGGTGCCTTTCAGCGGTGTAAAGGTCCAGCTGGTCATAGACGCTCTCACAGCGGCGGCTGCCGCTGCGGGTCAGCACATAGGCCACGCGGGACATCTCCAGCCCGCGGCGCTTCAGAAGGCCGCGGATGGGGCTGGAGCAGCGGCCGCCCCACACGGGGGTGCCGACGATCACCAGCTTATAGTCCTCGATATTCCGCTGGGTGGTGAAGGGCTTCAGCGGGGCGGTGGTGCGGCGCATGGCGTCCTTACCGGCCCGCAGGCGGCCGCGCCAGCCGTTACGGTCGGCGCCGTCGTCGATGGCCACGATCTCCGCGCCTACCGCGTCGGCGATCTCCTTCATGGCGCGGCGGGTGTTGCCGCTGAATGAGTAATAGATACACAATACGTCGCTCATAGTCAAGATTCCTCCAATGCCAGGGACAGCTCCTCCCAGCGGGCCATTTCCTGCTCCAGCCGGGCTTCCGTCTCCTGTTTCTGCGTGAATAGCTCGTTCAGTTTGCCTGCGTCGCAGGCGTTGGCGGCCATGGCCTCGTCCAGCGCCGCCAGCTCCTTTTCCAATTTGGCGATGCCGGTCTCGCAAATGGTCAGCTGCCGCCGGGCGGCCTGCTGGCTGCGATTGCCGCGGCTCTGGCGGGTGTCGCCCTTCTTTACCGGGGCCGCAGGCTCCGGCTTCGGCTCCGCCGCCTTCATGGCGCGGTACTGGGCAAAGCCCATGGGATAGTCGGTGATGGTGCCATCCGCCAGCTCCCAGATGCGGGTGGCGAAGCGGTTGATGAAGTAGCGGTCGTGGCTGACGAACAGCAGCGTGCCGTCAAAGGCCTCCACCGCTTCCT
>CAVHKA010000133.1:0-5638 GCA_963636325.1 Agathobacter sp.
CTGTACGGCGCGGGACAGTTCAACGGCTCCTCCGGCTACGAGGAGGCGGCGGTGCAGGGCTTTGTGGCGGGCGTCAACGCGGCGCTGGCCCTGCTGGGCCGTGAGCCGCTGGTGCTGAAGCGCAGCGAGAGCTACATCGGCACCCTCATCGACGATCTGGTGACAAAGGGCACCGAGGAGCCGTACCGCATGATGACCAGCCGGTCGGAGTATCGGCTGGTGCTGCGGCAGGACAACGCCGATCAGCGGCTGACGGCCATCGGCCACCGCATCGGCCTTGTCAGCGAGGAGCGGCTGGCGGCGGTGGAGGCCAAATACGCCGCAGTGGCCCAGGAGATCAAGCGGCTGGAGCGCACCGGTATCCCCGGCAGCGAGGCACTGAATGCCCTGCTGGTGGAGCGGGGCACCACCCCCGTCAACGACGGGTGCCGCCTCATCGACCTGCTGCGGCGGCCGCAGCTCAGCTATGCCGACCTGCGCGCCTTCGATCCCGCGCCCCAGGAGCTGGCGGCGGACGTGGTGGAGCAGGTGGAGATCACCGTGAAGTACGAGGGCTACATCCAGCGGCAGCAGAAGCAGGTGGAGGAATTCGAGCGGCTGGAGCGCCGCCTGCTGCCGGAGGATATCAACTATGACCACATTCAGGGCTTGCGGCTGGAGGCGCGGGAAAAGCTCAGCGCCATACGGCCCCGCAGTCTGGGACAGGCCGGGCGCATTTCCGGCGTGTCCCCCGCCGACATGGCGGCGCTGATGATCTACTTAGGCAAGTAAGGAGGGCGAACCGATGAAGGTCTACGATCTGACTCACACCATCAAAAATGATATGCCGGTGTATCCCGGCACGGAGCAGCCGCAGCTGACCACCGCCTGCACCATCGAAGCGGCGGGCTATCGGGAGACGCTGCTGCACATGTTCTCCCACACCGGCACCCACATGGACGCGCCGGCCCACATGCTGCTGGACGGCGCGGCGCTGGACAGCTACGGCGCGGACAAATTCACCGGCTCCGCCGTGGTGGTGGACTGCCGGGGACAGGCGGCCATTACCCTTCCCCTGCTGCAAGACTATGACCTGAACGGCGTGGATTTCGTACTGTTCTGCACCGGATGGGACAAGAAGTGGGGCAGCCCCGATTACTATGAGGGCTTTCCCTGTCTGACGCCTGACGCGGCGGCGTATCTGGCCGCGCTGCCCTTAAAGGGCGTGGGTGAGGATACCATCTCGCTGGACCCCTGCGACAGCACGGACTTCCCCAACCACATCACGCTGCTGGGTGCGGACTTCGTCAACACGGAGAATCTGACGGGGCTGGACGCTTTGATCGGACGGCGGTTCACCTTTGTGACGCTGCCGCTGAAATTTGAAAATTCTGATGGCTGCTCCTGCCGCGCCATCGCAATGGAGGAATGATACATGGGTAAGCTGCGGTTTTTGCTGGCGCTGTGGCTGGGCAAGCTGTCCATCCCGGCGCTGAAGATCACCCGTCACAACGGCACGGACTTCCCCGGCTCGCTGGCGGTGAAGGTGTGCCCCGACTTTCTGAAATATGTGGGCAAGCCCCCCATGATGCTGGCCGTCACCGGCACCAACGGCAAGACCACCGTCAGCAATATGCTGGTGGACATTCTGGAGGCGGAGGGCCACCGCGTCCTCAGCAACCGGGCGGGCAGCAACATCACCTCCGGCGTGTCCACGGCCTTCATCCGCAACTGCGACCTGCTGGGCCGGGTGAAGAAGTGCGACCTGGCGGTGCTGGAGATCGACGAGCGGTCGGCCCCGAAGATCTACCCCTATGTGCGGCCCAATTATATTCTCATCACCAACCTGTTCCGGGATTCCATCATGCGCAACGCCCATCCGGGGTATATTGCCGGCATTCTCAGCCGGAACCTGCCCCGGGAGAGCAAGCTGATCCTCAACGCTGACGATCTCATCTCCTGCGGCGTGGCGGAGGAAAACGCGCGGTGCTATTTCGGCATCGGGCGGATGCCCGGCGACGTGACGGACTGCGTGAACCTGCTGAACGACATGCGCATCTGCCCCCGGTGCGCGGGAAAGCTGCGGTATGAGTACCGCCGCTATCACCACATCGGCCACGCCGTGTGCGAGAGCTGCGGCTTCCACTCCCCCGAGGCGGACTATCTGGCGGAGCAGGTGGACTTGCAGGCGCGCACCATGGCGGTGCGGGAGAAGGACGGCGTGACGTATCCCTATGAGCTGATCACCGACAGCCTGTTCAACATCTATAACATGATGGCGGTCATCGCCGCCCTGCGGCAGCTGGGCCTGAGCCACGAGACCATCCGGAAGCGGTTTGCCGGGACGAAAATTCTGGAAAGCCGCCTGTCCGAGGAGAAGATCGGCGGCGTCAACGTGATCATGCAGATGTCCAAGGACAAGAACGCCCTGGCGTGCAGCCGGAACTTTGACTATATCCAGTCCAAGCCGGGCCGCAAGGAGCTGCTGGTGATGATGAACTGCATGGGCGTGTCCAAGAACTGGTCGGAGAATCCCAGCTGGATGTACGACACGGACTTCGAGTTCCTGAACCACGACGACATCGTGCAGCTGGTGTGCGCCGGGCCGCGGGCGCGGGACTATAAGCTGCGGCTGCTGCTGGCGGGCATTCCGGAGGAGAAGATCTTTCTGGAGGATGACGAATTCAAGGCGCTGGACAAGCTGTATCTGACGCCCGGCGACGATGTGTATATCCTGTACGGCGTGGACGGCACGCCGCTGGCCTTCCGTGTGAAGGCGAAGCTGAAGGAAAAACTGCTGGCGAAGGGAGGTCAGGCACAATGAGAGCGGAAATTCTATTCCCGGAGGTGTGCAACCTCTACGGCGACTTGCAGAACATCTACTATCTGAAGCGGTGCTGCCCGGCGCTGGAGATCGTGGAGACTGATCTCAAGTCCCGGCCCGCCTTTCTGGACGGGGACGTGACTCTGGTGTTCATGGGCTCCACCACGGAGCAGGGCTTACAGCTGGCAGCGGACGCCCTGCGGCCCTACAGGGAGGCCATCGCGGAAAAGGTTGACGCGGGGCAGCTGTTTCTGGCCACCGGCAACGCGCTGGACATTCTGGGCGACGCCATCGACAGCGATATGGCGCCCCGTATCGAGGGTCTGGGCCTGCTGCCCACCCGGTCGGAGTATCACATGATGCGGCGGCACAACAGCTACTATGTGGGCAAGTTCGGTGATATGGACATCGTGGGCTTCAAGAGCCTGTTCGGCCACTCCCACGGCGCGGGCCAACCGCTGTTCGACACGGTGAAGGGCGTGGGCCGTGACGGCGAGGAAGGCTCCGGCGAGGGCTTCCGCCGGGGCGGACTGATGGCGACGTATCTCATCGGGCCGCTGCTGATCCTGAACCCACCCCTGTGCAAGTGGCTGCTGCGGGAGATGGGCGCGCCCTCCGACGCGCTGGCCTTTGAGGAGGCCGCCATGGACAGCTATCAAAAGCGCGTGGCGGAGTTCATGGAGCCGGGGAGAAGCTGGAAGTATTAAGAAGCCCAAACAGGAAAACAACAGGGCACACCGCAGGGAGGGAAAGCATGAAAAAAGCAAAGGCGTATCAACTGATCCTGATCCCACTCCTTCTCGTCATTGCTGCTGTGGCGGGGAGCTTTGCCTACAGCTGGTGGGACGCAAGCCACACTGTACCCGGCCCCGGACCCCTGGAAGGTCGTTTACAGGGCGTTGGCGATTGGGCCGAAGGCGAACAGGGCTTGGAACTCCTTGGCGCGTATACCTTTGTCACCACAGACGAGGTCGACCCGGCCCGGATCAAAAAAGTATATGCCTATCAGCTTTCGGATGGCTCTGTTTACGGCTGGCTTTCCTTTCAACAGGAGCAGCAGGAGGATCAGTGGGAGAAAGAGAGTTCTGTGCCCGGCACCGATGCCAACTACGTCAAGGTGCTGCTGGAAGCAGAGGCGCAGCATTGGGGAAAGGACTTGTTTTTGGGGCACTATGGTCTGAGCGGGGTGTTTTTTGCCATCGGCGGCAGCCCCGAAACCTTAGCGAATTATTTCCTCAGCTGCACAGAGGGCAACTACTATCGCGGCTGATCGGGAGCGCGCCGCGGGGTGGAAGCATTAAGAAGCTGGCGAAATGCTTTTGTAGGGGCCGGCGTCCCCGACGGCCCGCACAGCAGACACACAGACTTCTTGTTCTGTCATTGCGAGCCAGTGCTCACACTGGCGTGGCAATCCGCTTTCCTCATTTGCAAGTTGAGCGGCAGATTCCCACACCAGTGACATCGGTCACTGGTTCGGAATGACAAGGCGGGGCGTCGAGGACGCCCCGCCCCCTACAACATGCGCCCCAAGCACACAACAGGTCCGTTTTGCGGTGCAAAATGGGCCTGTTTGCGCAACTCTACGCTGCGCAGACTGATTTCCAAAACGGCGGGGTGGACAATTCCGGCGTTTATCCGGCATACTGGCACCACGACGAAAGGAGCGTGACCACATGGATACCATGAAAACCGGCAGCTATCTGGCGGCGCTGCGGAAGGGCGCGGGCATGACCCAGCAAGAGGTGGCCGACCGCCTGGGCGTGTCCAATAAGACCGTCAGCAAATGGGAGAGCGGCGGGGGCTTCCCCGACATCGCCATCCTTCCGGCGCTGGCGGAGCTGTACGGCGTCACCGCCGACGATCTTCTGGCGGGCAAGACGGTGCGGGGCACCACCGGCGGCCATCAGGTGGAGCAATATCTTGCCCGCCGGGACGAGCTGCGGTGGCGCGTCTGCTATGCCGTGGCGGCGCTGTGTCTGCTGACGGGCGTGCTGTTTGCCGCCGTACTATGGGTGGCGTGTCTGACGACAGCCGCCGCCGTGGCGGCGATATGGATCGGCTGGGGCAGCTGCCCCAAAGACGCGGTGCGCCGCCGGATCGCCATGCTGCTGCCCTGCGGAGTGATGCTGGTGTGGATCGCTTCCTACTATGTTTTTGTCTGCACCCAGCTGCCGTATAAGCTGCTGACAAACTACCCCAACGGCCACTCCGTGGTATACTATCTGTATGATTTCTTCCGGTGGGATCTGACGCTTCTGCTGCTGCCGCCGCTCTATCTTCTGCTGCGGAAGGCGGTGCGGAAATGGAGCGGCCAACGGCATCTGCTGCCCCGCCCCTATTTTCAGGTGGCGGCCGGTCTGTGGGCCGTATCGGCGGCAGTGGAGGTCTTTCACTGGATCGTGGCGCTGCCGCCCACGCTGGCCTATGCCGCCACCGATTATCCCTCTTATTTCCAATCCTATGAGGCGCTGGAGCAGGACTTCTCCGCCACTCTGGCGTTTTTGAGAGTGCCGTGGATCACCTTTGCCGTCACCATTCTGGCGCTGGTCATCTCCGCGGTGGCGTCCCGGCGGAAGCATAACGCGGAATGACCGGAGGCGGGCACGGTGCGGCGGCCTGAGGGCAGGCCTCCCTACACATCACCAATAGAACGCCGTAGGGCGGGGTGCCCTCACCCCGCCGCTTTTTGATCATGCCGCGCAGCGGCATACCATAACTTTTCACTTTTCTCTCTTCACTCTTAACTGCAAAAAAAGATGTCTGCCCGGTGGGCAGACATCTTTTTTTGCTCAGTCTGTCAAAGAACGCCAGTTCTCGTTATGCGAGAGCTGGCGT
>CAVHKA010000134.1:0-5612 GCA_963636325.1 Agathobacter sp.
GGTTGGTTCAGATCGAGCAGGACCTGACCCAGCTGATCCAACAGTTCCGACCCGATGAGATCGCCATCGAGGAGCTGTTTTTCAGCAAAAATATCACCACCGGTATCGCGGTGGCCCATGGGCGCGGCGTGATCCTCTGTACAGCGGAAAAGCTGGGCGTCCCCATCTACGAGTATACCCCCATGCAGGTCAAGCAGGCTGTGGTGGGCTACGGTCTGGCGGAGAAGAAGCAGGTCATGGACATGACCCGCCGCCTGCTGAAGCTGTCGGCGGTGCCGCGGCCCGATGACGCGGCGGACGCGCTGGCCATCGCCATCTGCCATGCCCGCAGCGCCACCAGTCTGCTGCGGCGTACCGACCCCAACGTAAAGGAGACCGTGTGATGTTTTATTATCTCAACGGCATCGTGGCCGAAATGGAGGCCAATCTGGCCGTTATTGACTGCGGCGGTGTGGGCTACGCCTGCGCCACCACCAACTATACCCTGTCACAGCTGAAAAAGGGCGAAAAGGCGAAGCTGTATACCTACATGAACGTCCGGGAGGACGCGGTGGAGCTGTTCGGATTTGCCAGCCAGAGCGAGCTGCACAGCTTCAAGCTGCTGCTGGGCGTCTCCGGCGTAGGCCCCAAGGCGGCGCTGTCCATTCTTTCCGCCAACACCCCGGCCAATCTGGCTATGGCGGTAGTGATGGGTGACGAAAAGGCCCTGACCGCCGCACCGGGCATCGGCAAGAAGATCGCCCAGCGCATCATTCTGGAGCTGAAGGATAAGCTGGCCAAGGAGCAACGCTCCTTCGGCCCGGACACCGGCGGCAGCGTACCGGCGATGGTGCTGCCCAACGACAAGGCCAAGGAGGCCGGCGCGGCGCTGGCCGTGCTGGGATACAGCGGCAGCGAGGTGGCGGCGGCCCTGAAGGGCATCGACATGGACGCCCTGCCGCTGGATGAGATCATCCGTCAGGCGCTCAAGCGCATGGTGAAGTAAGGGAGGGGACAGCGTGAGCATTGATTACGGAAGCGACATTTACGAGGAACCGATCGTCTCCACCACCTTCCTGCCGGAGGATGCCCAGGAGAAGTCCCTGCGTCCCCACACCCTGAAGGAATACATCGGCCAGGAGAAGGCCAAGGGCAACCTGTCCGTGTTTATCGAGGCGGCACGCCGCCGGGGCGAATCACTGGATCATGTGCTGCTGCACGGCCCTCCGGGTCTGGGCAAGACCACGCTGGCGGGCATCATCGCCGCCGAGATGGGGGTCAATATCCGCATCACCTCCGGCCCGGCCATCGAAAAGCCCGGCGATCTGGCGGCGCTGCTGACCAACCTCAACGAGAATGACATTCTGTTCGTGGATGAGATCCACCGGCTGAACCGGGCCGTGGAGGAGATCTTATACCCCGCCATGGAGGACTACGCCATCGACATCATCATCGGCAAAGGCCCCTCCGCCAACTCCATCCGGCTGGATCTGCCCCACTTTACGCTGATCGGGGCCACCACGCGGGCGGGTTCGCTGTCCGCGCCGCTGCGTGACCGCTTCGGCGTGACGCTGCGGCTGGAGCTGTATACCCCGGAAGAGCTGAAGGAGATCGTTACCCGCAGCGCTGGTATTCTGGATGTGCCCATCGAGGAGGCGGGCGCCATGGAGATCGCCCGCCGCTCCCGCGGTACGCCCCGTATCGCCAACCGCATGCTGCGCCGCGTCCGGGACTTCGCGCAGGTGAAGGCCGACGGCGTGATCACCCGTCAGGTGGCGGACAGCGCCTTGCTGGCGCTGGAGGTGGACTATCTGGGACTGGATCAGGTGGACCGCCGGATGCTGCGGGCCATTATCGAGAATTACGGCGGCGGCCCGGTGGGCCTGGACACGCTGGCGGCCACCATCGGCGAGGAGTCGGTGACGCTGGAGGACGTGTACGAGCCGTATCTGATGCAGCTGGGCTTCCTGACCCGCACGCCCCGTGGCCGCTGCGTGACGCGCAAGGCCTATGAGCACCTGCATATGGAATTTATGGGACAGACCCAATTGGAATTATGAGAGGAAGCGGAGAAAATGGGTAAATTATTTGGTACAGACGGTATTCGCGGCGTGGTGGGCAAGACCCTGACGGCGGAACTGGCCTTTCATGTGGGCCAGGCGGTGGCCGTCGTATTGCAGGAGGAGCTGGGCCGCAAGCCGGTCATCACCATCGGCAAGGATACCCGCATCTCCTCGGATATGCTGGAGGCGGCCCTCAGCGCCGGTATCTGCTCGGTGGGCGGCGATGTGCTGCTGCTGGGCACCATCCCCACGCCTGCCGTGGCCTTCCTGACGGTGCAGGAGCAGGCGGACGCCGGTGTAGTGATCTCCGCCAGCCACAACCCCTATGAATATAACGGCATTAAGGTGTTCAACGCCCAGGGCTATAAACTGCCCGACGCCATGGAGGAACGGGTGGAGCAGCTGATCCTGTCCGGCGCAAAGATGCCCGTCAAGACCGGCGGCGAACTGGGCCGCTGCCGCAACGGCGCGCAGGAAATGCACGACGACTATGTGAGCCACCTGATCGACACCATCGGCTGCGACCTGTCCGGCCTGCGTGTGCTGGTGGACTGCGCCAACGGCGCTGCCGCCGCGACGGCCCCCGACCTGTTCCAGCGTCTGCCGGTGATGGCGGACTTCATCAACATCGACCCCGACGGCGTCAACATCAACAACGGCTGCGGCTCCACCCACTTGGAGCAGCTGGCCACTATGACCGTGGCGGGGAAGTACCAGCTGGGCATCGCCTTTGACGGCGATGCCGACCGGTGCCTGCTGGTGGATGAGAAGGGTCATACCATCGACGGCGACAAGATCATGGCGGTGTGCGGTCTGGCTTTGCGCCGGGAGGGCAAGCTGACCAACAACGCTGTGGTGGCCACGGTCATGTCCAATCTGGGTCTGCACGAATTCTGCCGCAATGAGAATATCGACCTGATCTGCACCGCCGTTGGCGACCGCCATGTGCTGGAAAAGATGGTGGAGTGCGACTACGCCATCGGCGGCGAGCAGTCCGGCCATATGATCTTCCGGGAGTATGCCACCACCGGCGATGGCGAGCTGACGGCTCTGCAATTCCTCAAGGCACTGAAGGCTTCCGGAAAGCCCGCTTCCCAACTGGCGGGCTGCTGCGCACAGTACCCGCAGGAGCTGATCAACGTGGCGCTGTCTCACACGCCGGGGGAGAAGGAACGCGTCATGGCGTCCCCCGTGCTGGCGCAGGCCGTAAAGGAGCAGGAGGCGCTTCTGGGCAGCGAGGGCCGTATTCTGATCCGTCCCTCCGGCACTGAGGCGCTGATTCGCGTGATGGTGGAGGCCAAGACCGACGAAATGGCCCGCGAAGTGGCGGAGGATTTGTCGGAATTGGTAAAAAAGCTCTGAGAAAACGCAACTTTTTGACAAATTTTCGCGGACTGCTTGACAAATTCTTTATCGAAAAGGTATAATAGAAAATGGTAAATAGCAAAGAGGCTAGTTTTTCCTATCTGGAGACACTCAGCGACGAGCAGTTGTGCGCCGCCTGCCAGACGGGAAACCGCAATGCCGAGGAAATTTTGGCGGCGCGGTATCACCGGTTGGTACGCAGCGTCGCGCGTCCCTATTTCCTTGCCGGCGGCGACAGTGAGGATCTGCTGCAGGAGGGAATGGTGGGCCTGATCAAGGCCATGCGGGAGTATGATCCGCAGCAGACGGCGTCGTTCTGTACGTTTGCCGAGGTCTGCATCCGCCGCCGTCTCTACACGGTGCTGAGATCAGCGTCCTCCGGAAAGCACCAGCCTCTGAACCAAGCAATTCCCCTGAATCCCTCATTCTTTGACGTCAGTCTCGCTTTTGCACAGGTCGACCCCGAGGTCCTGCTGATCGACAGGGAAAAAACCGCCGGTCTGCTGGAGTACACATGCAAACAGTTATCCGCCTTCGAAGCTGAGATTTTAGGGTACTATTTGGACGGTCTCACATGCCGAGAGATCGCAGAAACTGTTGGCAAGCCGCCGAAATCGGTGGAAAATGCTGTGCAGCGCATCCGCCGCAAGATCGGGCGGCAACTTCAATCCGGCGATATCAGCAAAGGCTGAACGCAATATATTTCTCAAAGAGAGGGTAAAATCATGTACGAAGACAAGACTTTAGTTTGCAAAGAGTGTGGCAAGGAATTCGTTTTCACCGCCGGTGAGCAGGAGTTCTATGCTGAGCGCGGCTTCCAGAACGAGCCCCAGCGCTGCAAGGCCTGCCGCGACGCTCGCAAGAACGCTGCCCGCGGTCCCCGTGAGTATTTCACCGCTGTCTGTGCTGCCTGCGGCGGCGAGGCCAAGGTTCCCTTCGAGCCCAAGTCTGATCGTCCCGTGTATTGCAGCGACTGCTTCGCCAAGATGCGTCAGAACGGCTGATTCCTGAATCACACACATTTGCTTTGATACAAAGCGCCGGCACACGGAAGTGTGCCGGCGCTTTTTGCGTATGGAAAGAGATAGGGGAGGGGTCACTTGCTGACCGCGCCCTCCACGATCAACGTCATGTGGTCGGTGTACTTTTGCAGGGTCTGACACACCGCGTCGGCGTCACCGTTGATGGTGCTGTCCAGCATCTGGCGGAAGGTGTCGGCCTCGGCGCCGCGCTTCTCGACACAGGAGGCATAGATATACCGCAGCAGCGTCTGCTGTCCCTGAATGGCCAGCATGTGCTGATCCAGCCGCCGGTTGCCGCAGTTGTGATAATAAGTACCCAGAAATTCCTTGACGGCCATGACCTCATCGTGAGGGTTATCGGCATGGACGTATTCCTCCAGCCGTTCCTTCAATTCGCTGACGATGACCTCCCGGTCACCGTTGACCATGGCCAGCCGGATGGCGGCACAGTGCAGCGTCATGGCCAGCTGCTGGATCTCCAGCACGTCATGGGGTTCCAGCGAAATGATGTGAGCGCCTACGTTGTTTTCGTAGACTACCAGCCCCTCCTGCTGCAAACGGTTGATGGCCTCCCGGATGGGCGTACAGCTGACGCCGATCTGGCTTTGCAATTCATTGACATTGAGCTTTGAGCCGAGGGGAAGCTTCATCTGAATGATGGCTTCCCGCAGCTTTTCATAGACCATGTCCACCAAAGAACGCTTCTTGATCGAGAGCATATCTGCCTCCAAATATTGCTTCTTGCAAGATATAAGTTATTATAGGCATTATCCACAAAAAAATCAAGAGGAAATTTTGGCTTCACACAAATTGTGAGAAATTTGATTTTTGGGGTTGCATAAATCAAAAATCGTGCTATGATATCTTGCAAGATATTAAATCTTGCTTTAAAGCAGTAAAACCCGAAAAGGAGGAGACGTTATGTACTATCAGGTGTCAAAAGAATTCTTCGAGAAGCTGCCCACTGCCTATTTCGGCGCGGTGGCCGTCCGCGGACTGGACAATACCCGCGAGATCCCGGAGTTGGAGCAGATGCTGGCGGAGAATGTGGCCGCCTGTGAAGCGTATTTTACCGGCAAAAAGCCCAAGGAGACCGAGGACATCGTGCCTTACCGCACCGCCTTTACCGCGCTGGGCATCAACCCCAATAAGTTTATGTGCTCCATCGAGGCGCTGCTGACCC
>CAVHKA010000135.1:0-5607 GCA_963636325.1 Agathobacter sp.
GTTCACGCTGGTGTTCAGCTTGCTGCTGCTACAATAAACCTCTTTACGAAAAAAGGAATGGCATACAGTTGTATGCCATTCCTTTTTTGCTGCTTGGAAAGCCAGCCCGTAAAATTTCCGGTTTCCTCTTGTGAAAGCGCCGCCATTTCTTTAAAATAAAATTACAGGACTTTATGCGACCTGCGGCAAAAAACGGCAAGTAGAGGGGTAAGAGCGATCCCGGGAGGTGAGGACCATGGAGGACAGCGCCATTATCGCGCTGTACTGGCAGCGGTCGGAGCAGGCCATTGCCGAAAGCAGCACGAAATACGGCGCCTATTGCAGCCATATCGCCTATGGTCTGCTGCAAAACAGCGAAGATGCGCAGGAGTGCCTGTCGGATACCTGGCTGGCGGCGTGGAACGCCATGCCGCCTCATCGGCCGTCGGTGCTGCGGCTGTTCTTCGGCAAGCTGACCCGCCGCCTGTCCCTTCAGCGCCTGCGCTATCAGGGGCGGCTAAAGCGGGGCGGCGGTGAGGCGGCGCTGGCCCTGGAGGAACTGGGCGACTGCGTCCCCGGTGGAGGCGACGCGCAGGCGGCCATGGAGAGCCATGAATTGGTACGGCTTCTGAACCGCTTTCTTTCTGACCTGCCCGCGACTCAGCGCCAGGTGTTCCTGGCCCGGTACTGGTACGGCGCGGCAGTAAAGGACATCGCCCGGCAGTTCGGCTTTTCCGAGAGCAAGGTCAAGTCCATGCTGCACCGCACACGGGAAAAGCTGCGGCTGACACTGGAAAAGGAGGGGTATTGATGGATGCCTACGCATTGTTCGACGCCCTGACCGATGTGCAGGACAGCTTTCTGGCGGAAACGGAACGGCGGCTGTACGGCAAAAAGCGGCGCGCCATCGGCGTATACCTGCTGGCCGCCGTGCTGATCGTGCTGCTGTGCTTCACCACTGCCATGGCGGTGGATGTGGATTTCCGGCAGCGGGTGCTGTCGCTGTTCAAGGTGGCGGAGACGCTGCCTCAGCAGGAGGTCAGCCAGTCGGTGACGCTGCAGGGCGGCATCCAGGCGGACTATGTGTTCGTACCCGCTTATGCCCGCACCGAGGGCGGCATGTTTATCGTCTGCACTGACGAGACTGAGCGCAAGCAGGGTAGCCACTACGCCGCCTACGCCTACGAAAACGGCGAGCTGGTGCGGCAGGAAAACCACCGCTTCGACCAGACCTACACCTTCCGGGGAAAGACCTACCGTCTGGTGTTTGACTGGGCGGAGCACAACGGGCGGGCGGCCATTACGTGGGGGCCAACGGCAGACGAGCAGCGGCATCTGGGCGGCGAAGAGAACTGGCGTCTGGAGGGCAATCTCACCACCCAATACCGGGCGAAGCTGAGCAGTTGGCCCGTCACCATCGACCTGCGCACCGGAGCGCTGACAGACACACTGGCGGGCTGCGACACCAGCCGGTTCCCGGAGGGCACGTTTGTGGAAACATGGCCGGACGAGCATGGCCGCTGCCTGCTGGCCCGCCTGCGGGATGAGAACACGTACCGGTATGACCGCTATTACTTCGACGGCGAAACCGTGACGCCCATCTCCACCCTGTGCGGCGGCGAACCCAGCCTCGCCTATCTCTCCGGCAATATGCTGGTGTACTGGCAGTGGGAGGATGACGCACCGCCGCCGGGCGCCTTTTCCGCCTGGCGGATCGATCTGGATACCATGGAGCGGCTGCCGGTATTCACAGATATCCCCGCTACCGCCGGGTACGCCAGCGAGGACGCGCTGCTGGCCGCCGGCATTCTGCCGGTGTTTCCCGAATTCCCTAACGGCTATCCGCTGACGCCGGGGATGGTTTCCGGCGGCTCTGGCCGTCTGGCGCTGAAAATGGCGGAGGACAGGACGGTCACTCTGATCGACACCCAGACTTCCCGCAGCATCCCCGTGGAGGGGTATACGCTGCCGGATGTGCCGGAGGGGCATATCTGGTTTTACAGCAACCCTGCCAGAACGCGGCTGCTGGTGGCGCTGAAAGATCGGGACGCAAATTATAATTTCACCCACATCGCCGTGCTGGGGCTGAAGGACGGCTTTCTGCTGGATCGCCGCAGCGCGCCGGCTGTGAAGGAGCGCGATATCACGTGGCTGGATGACGACCGGTTCATCATCTCCTGCTCCAATGACGATGGGCAGTATGGCATGACCGGCTCGTGGTTCTATATCTACGATCTGTCCGAAAAAAGCGATACCGCGGAGTAAAAGGAGGTACCACATGAAAAAGTTTTTTGGCATACTGAGCGTGCTGCTGGCGCTGACGCTGCTGGCAGGCTGCGGCAGCCGGCCGGCGGCGGACGGCACCGTCACGGCGCCGACTGACTATCCGGCCCTGTTCCAACGGGCCGTCAACAGCGACGGCGCGGCGGCGGAGGACGCGGCCAATGTGCTGGCCGCCGTCTATGACAGCGACGCGGAGGGACTGCTCTCCGCCATGGGACAGTGTACCGCCGAGGAGCTGGACACAGCGGCGCAGCTGCTGGTCTACGGGAAGTCCTATGGCGATCTGGACGCCTTTCAGCAGGATATCCGGCAGCGGCTGGCGCAGGATGACCCTGTGCTGACAGCTGTGCAGCAGGCCATCGACCGCTACAACGCCGCCAACAGCGGCAGCGGACAAAGCGGCAGCGTCGTTGATGATCCGTCCCTGTTCAACAAGGAGACCATCCGGGACTTTGTGACCCGCCATGACTATACCAGCGGCCCGGACGAAAGCTTTTTCACGCTGCTGGCCGATGTGTACCGGCAGGAGCCGGAAACGCTGGCCGCGGCCGTGGAGGGGCTGGACGACAGCCAGCTGGACTACATTGCCCGCGGCATCGCCTATGACATCATCAACCACGGCAGTGATACCTCCGGCAAGGAGCCGGATAGCGGCGATCCCTTTATTGCCATGGTGGAGGCCGCCATCGCGGATAAGCGCAACGGGGACCTGAACAGCTTCAGTTCCTGAGCCGCAGCGCGGAAATGTGCTGGAAAAATAAGCAAACCACCCCCTCTGGCTTACGCCAGAGGGGGTGGTTTATGATCGTTTTCACGCCTGCCGGAGCGCGGCAAAATGCTCCTGCGTCAGGCTCATGAAAAGCGCCATGGCCGGTGTGACCCACTTGTTTTTGTGATGAGAGCAGACCGCGGTGATGCTTTCCCGGGAAAAGTCGCTTTCCACCGCCTGAAGCGTGCCGTCCGCCAGCTGCGGCTCCACAGCGAACCGGGGCAGCAGCGCGATGCCCAGATCCCCCGCCACGCAGCTTTTCACCGTTTCCGTATTGCCCAGCTCAATGACATTCTCCAGCACGATCTTCCGCTGGGACAGCCAGCGGTCCATGATCCGCTGATAGATGCCGTTTTTGTCGTTGGTGATCAGCGGGATAGGCTGGCGGCTGCCCACCGCGCCGAAGTCAAGACTGCCGCACTGCCGTTGGGGCGCGGCCACCAGCGTAATGGGAAACTCCGCCAGCGGCTGCACGGTCATGGAGCCGCCGTAGCCACCTACGTCATAGTGTACGCCGATATCCACGCCGCCCCGCAGCACCTCATCCCGGATGCGGTAGCAATTCTCGCACCGGATGGACAGCTTCACGCCGGGTGCCCGCTCCCGGAAGCGCTTCAGGATGGGCTGCATCTGATAGGTCAGCAGCGTCTCCGCCGCGGCCACCTGCAAGGTGCCGGACAGCACCGCATACTCCTTTCCGTAGTTGGACAGCCGCTCCACCGATTGCAGTACAGCGTCCACATAGGGCACCAGATTCCGTCCCGCCTGGGTCACGGCCATCTTCCGGCCGATCTTTTCAAAAAGTGGGACATGCAGCTCACGTTCCAGCTGCTGCATCTGAAAGGTGATGGTGGATTGGGTATAGTTCAGCTTCTGCGCCGCCTCCTGAAAGCTGTCGCTTTGCAGGATGGTCTTGAAGGTCACCAGGTATTTCAGTTCCATAGCGTCACCGTTTATTCGATTCTATCGAATTCTTTCTTTTTATCTTTCAATTTGATTGCATTATCTGCATCTGCTATTATAGCAGGGAGATCACCTGTGCGCAACAGGAAAATCCTTTCCGGAGGTATGCATATGAAAGAAAAAGAGACCGGCCGTTTGTCAGTGTTCCTTGTGGTGCTGGCCGTGTGTCTGGTGTACGCGCTGGGCGGCGGCATCCGCTCCAACTATGGCCTGATGCGTGGCGCTATCGCCGCCAGCAGCGGCGTGGACTACGCCGGGATCAGCTTCGTGCTGGCGGCGGCGCAGCTGGCCTTCGGCATCATGTAGCCGGTGTTCGGCGCGGCGGCGTTAAAGACCTCCAATGTGTTCGTGCTGCTGTGCGGCGCGGCCATGGCGGTGCTGGGGCTGGTACTGACGCCGCTGTGTCATGGCTCGTGGACGCTGCTGCTGTGCTTCGGCATCCTGATGCCCGCCGGATTGGGCGCCTTTTCCTTCGGCCTGATCATGGGCGCGGTAACACCGCTGCCGGGTGAGAAGAAAGCCTCCGCCGTGTCCGGCATCATCAACGCCAGCAGCGCCTTGGCAGCATTCTGCTGGCGCTGCTGCTGCGGGGCGTGCTGGACGGCTTCGGCCTGTGGGGCGCCATCGTCGCGCTGTGCCTGCCCATGCTGTTGCTGCTGCCCGTGCTGTTGCTGCTGCGCAAGGCCGACGCCAGGCGGGCAGCGTGGTCTCCGGCTATCTGGGCAGCCGGTTCCCCATGAAAACGGTGCTGGGCTGCTTCTACGGCTCGCGCACCCTTTGGACGGTAGGATTCCTGCTGCTGCCCAAGTCACCGGCCACCATGTACACCTTCGCCATTCTGCTGGGCTTTACCGGCGCGGCAACTGTGCCGCCCACCTCCGGTCTGATCGGGCGGCGGTTCGGCCCGGCGGCGCTGGGTACACTGTTCGGCGTGGCGTTCCTGTTCCATCAGGTGGGTAGCTTTGTCAGCGCGTGGATCGGCGGGCTGACTGTGACCGCCACCGGCGGCTATACGCTGATCTGGTGTATCGACGCCGTACTATGCGTCGCCGCGGCGGCGCTGGCTTTCCATGTCCGGGTCCCTGACCGTGTCCACGCGGAGGCTCCGGCAGCATCTTCTCTTCACGGCAGATGATACGGCATGCCGGGCGGAGATCAAGCAGCATGCCGCTGCTGCGGTGACGATAAAAAGCCTGTCCCAGCCATATGGCCGGGACAGGCTTTTCGGCGCTGTCTCTTTCCCCACCGGTGTTACTTTCTGCCGACGATCATGGCGGAGTCGCCCAGCATCATCATGGCGGCACGCCGCTTGGAGCCGAAGATGGGCGCGGCGGTATCCACATACCGCACCTCGGCAAAGCCCATGCTCCGCAGCTTCTTCACAAAGGCGTTCATATCGCCGTACATTCCGGGCTTCATATTGTCATGCAGGACGAAAACGCCGCCCTTCTTAAGCACACGCAGACTCTCCAGCAGCAGCGCCTGCTTATCCGCGCCCATGATGTTGTGATAGACGTAATTGCTGATCACCGCGTCAAAGCTCTCGTCCGGAAGCGCCAGATGGAGTGCATAATTTTAAGTGTAAATGACACATACATGGACGCACAGGAGGT
>CAVHKA010000136.1:0-5596 GCA_963636325.1 Agathobacter sp.
ACCAGCTTCTTGTCGCCCATACGAGCGCCCCAGCGGGCGTCCATGGAGGCGAAGGGAGCGGCGCTCATGTTCTCGGTACCGCCGCAGACCACGATGTCACTGTCGCCGGCCAGGATGGAGCGGGCGCCCTCGATGACGGACTTCATACCGGAGCCGCACACCATACCCACGGTATAAGCGGGAACGGAATAAGGAATACCGGCCTTGATGGAAACCTGACGGGCAACGTTCTGACCCTGAGCAGCGGTCAGGATGCAGCCGAACATGACCTCGTCCACGTTCTCAGGAGCCACATTGGCGCGCTTCAGCGCTTCCTTGACGACGATGGCGCCCATCTCGGCGGCGGGGGTGTTCTTCAGGGATCCGCCAAAGGAGCCGATGGCGGTACGGCAGCAGTTGACAACGTACAGATCCTTCATGATAGTTCCTCCTAAAATGATTGTTGGAAAAATATACAGTACACTGATGTGTTCCAGTGGTACTATCATAGTTAATTTTTTAACATATGTCAATCAGAAAAATGATTTTTGTGAAAAAATCGTGATTCGTGTCAGGAAATCCACTCGCTTTTCGTCAAATCAACCAATTCTGATCAGCCCTGCGCCTCCGTCAGCTGGGTATACAGCTTCTGCTGGGCGGCGGAGAACCGGGTATAGTAGGCGGCCACGTCGATCTTACTGTACACCGCCTCATTGTACGCCGTCTGGGCGTTGGTCATACGGGCGGACATATCCTCACCGAAGGCCATCTCCGCCGCGGCGTCCAGATCCGTAGCACGGCGCAGGGCCACATAATAGCCGTTCTCGTCCTCGATGACGCCGCTGACCTCATCCTCCGCCAGGGCGGCCAGCGCCGTATTCAGCGCCGTCTCATCGCAGCCGTCATAGGTAACACCGGCATTGACGGTCACGTTCTCGCCCGCCTCCAGCGCGGCAAAGGCGGCCGCCTTGTCGTCGGCAGCGGCGATCTGGCGGGCATAGTCCTCCATCAGGGCTTTGGCGTCAGCCTTGGCCGCGTCATCCAGCTGGGCGGTGCTGATGAACAGCACATCGGCGGTCATCAGGCCGTGATCCTCCGCCATGGCGGTCAGGTCGCTGTCGCTGGGGCGCATCTCGCCGCCCTCGCCGCAATAGGCGGCATAGAGCCGGTTATACAGGGCGGAGGTGCTCATCAGCTGGTCATACTGGGCCTCGCTGATGCCGTTGATCTTCAGCACCTTTTCCAGATCCTCGCCATAGGCGTCCTTCTGGGCCTGCAGCGCCGCCTGATCCTCCTCCGTCAGGGTCACGTTCACGTCCTTGGCCCACTTGCGGATCACCGCCTGCTGGGCGGCCTGAGACTCCGCCTGCTCCCGCACATAGTCGGCGGCGGTATAGCCCTCGCCCAGCTCCGTGTTCAGGTCTGTGATGCCGTAATAGGTCAGCGTCTGGGCGGAATAGGATACCAGATACAGGTACTCCTCGGCGGAGACCGGCTCGCCGTCCACGGTCATGACGGTCTCGGTGCCCTTCAGGCCGCTGGCCTGCTGGATCAGCGGCTTATTGCTGCCCAGCTTCTCCGTCATGATCATGCCGGAACAGATCAGCAGCGACGCCGCCAGACCGATCAGAAAGCGGATGATCAGGTGAAAGGTTTCTTTTTTCATGGTTGTTCCTCCTTGTCAGGCGTGCCGCCTGTATTTTCTGTGTGCTGCAATGCCAGCTCCTCCACCAGCTTTCCGGCGGCGGAGAGAGCCTCCTCCTTGGGCTGTAAATACAATGTCAGTTTCGGCTGGGCCGCGGCGCTCAGCTGTAAGCGCTGGCGATAGGACGCCATGCCGCACACGGCGGCCACGGCGGCGATATCCGGCCGGGGGCCGAAGGAAAATACCAGCTGCGTCCCCCGCTGGGTGATGTCGCAGATACCGGCCTTTGCCGCCGCTGACCGCAGCAGCGCCACGTCCAGCAGCGCGCTGACCGCCGGAGGTACGTCGCCGTAGCGGTCCAGCAGCTCGTCGGTCAGCTCCGCGGCATCCTCGTTGGTGCGGATGGCGGCGATGCGGCGGTAAAGGTCCATCCGCTGCTCCGCCGAGGGCACATACCGCTCCGGAATATAGGCCGACACCGTCAGGTCGGCGGCGCACTCCGGCGGGATCTCCGCCCGCTTGCCCTGCTGCTCCAGTACCGCGTCGTTCAGCAGCTTCAGGTACATGTCATAGCCCACCGACATCATATAGCCGGACTGCTCCGGCCCCAGCAGATTGCCCGCGCCGCGGATCTCCAGATCCCGCATGGCGATGCGGAAGCCGCTGCCGAACTCCACATACTCCCGGATGGCGGACAGCCGCTTGCTGGCCACCTCGCTGAGCACCTTGCCGGTGCGGTAGGTGAGATAGGCGTAGGCCCGCCGTCCGGAGCGGCCCACGCGGCCCCGGATCTGGTGCAGCTGGCTCAGCCCCATCCGGTCGGCGTCCTCGATGATGAGGGTATTCACGTTGGGGATGTCGATGCCGGTCTCGATAATGGTGGTGCATACCAGCACCTGTATCTCTCCGTCGGCCATCTGCTGCATGGCGTGGCTCAGCTCCCGCTCGCCCATCTTGCCGTGGGCGGTGGCGATGGCCGTCTCCTCCCCCAGCAGCTGCCGCAGCCGTCCGGCGGTGTTTTCAATGTTCTCCACGCGGTTGTGAAGGTAATAGACCTGCCCGCCCCGGTCCAGCTCCCGGCGGATGGCCTCAGCGATCACGCCCCAGTCGTGCTCCAGCACATAGGTCTGCACCGGCTGGCGGTCCTGTGGCGGCTCCTCGATGGTGCTCATATCCCGGATACCGGACAGGGCCATGTTCAGCGTTCGGGGTATGGGGGTGGCGGACAGGGTCAGGGTGTCCACCTGCCGGGCCCGCTCCCGCAGCTTTTCCTTGTGGGTGACGCCGAAGCGCTGCTCCTCGTCGATGATGAGAAGGCCCAGATCCTTGAACTCCACATTCTTGTTCAGCAGCTTGTGGGTGCCGATCAGCAGATCGACGCGGCCCGCCTTCACCCGTTCCAGCACCTGCTTGATCTGCTTGGGGGTGCGGAACCGGGACAGCACCTCCACCGTCACCGGGAAGGAGCGGAAGCGGTTCTGGGCGGTGACATAATGCTGCTGGGCCAGCACGGTGGTGGGCACCAGAATGGCCGCCTGCTTGCCGTCCAGAATACACTTCATCACGGCCCGCAGGGCCACCTCCGTCTTGCCGTAGCCCACGTCGCCGCACAGCAGACGGTCCATGGGGGCGGGCTTTTCCATGTCGCCCTTGATCTCCTCGATGGCCCGCAGCTGGTCGCCGGTCTCCTCATAGTCGAAAGCGTCCTCAAACTCCCGCTGCCACGGGCTGTCCGGCGAAAAGGCGAAGCCCGGCTGCCGCTGCCGCTGGGCGTACAGCTGGATCAGCCCCGCCGCCAGCTCCTTGGCGGCGGCCTTGGCCCGGTAGGTGGTCTTGGCCCACTCGGTGCCGCCCAGCTTATTGAGCTTGGCGGGCTTTTCCCCGTCCTCGCCGCTGCCCGCGCCGATGTACTTGCTGACCAGATCCAGCGATGTGGCCGGTACATACAGGCAGTCGCTTCCGGCGTAGGCGATCTTGATATAGTCCTTTTCCACCCCGTCCACCGGCAGGCGCAGCATCTCCACAAAGCGACCGATGCCGTGGTGGGCATGCACCACCAGATCGCCGGGGGTCAGGTCGGTATAGGATTGCAGCTTCTGACGATTGCTGTCCTTGACGCGGCGGGCCTTGCTCTTTTTGCCGCTGACGCTCTCCGTCAGCTGGCCCTCCGTCAGCACCGCCAGCTTCAGCGACGGCCACTCGCTTCCCGCGCTGACCGCGCCCAGCTGAATAGCCGCCTGTCCCGGCCGGGGCAGCGTACCGCCCTCCAGCGACAGCGCCGCCGTGATGCTCCGGCTCCGCAGCAGCTCCTGCATGTTGCGGGCGCGGACTTCACCGCCGCACAGCACCACCACGCGATAGCCCGCGGTGAGATAGTGCTCCATATCGCCGGCCGCCGTTTCCAGCGAGCCGCCGTAGGTGCTCAGCTGGCGGGCGGAAATTTGCAGCAGCTCGCCCGGCGGCAGCAGATACCGGCTGGTGGGCAGGCTGTCCATCTGGCACAGGGCGAACCGGGCCAAGCGGGCCGCCGTTTCGCCCTCCGTCAGAGAAAGCTCGCCCATGGCCGGGGCCATGAAGCCGTTTTCCGCCGCCGCGGCCACGTCCTCTTTCAATTGCCACAGCCAGCCCTTCAGGCCCTCGCTGACCCGTCCGCCCTCGCAGACGCACACGATGGCGTTCTCCGGCAGATAGTCCAGCGCCGTGGTCTTTTCCGGGTACACCGCCGCCAGATACCGGTCGCTGCCGTTGGGCGCCATGCCCTGCCGCAGCGCCGCGGCGTCAGCCTCCAACTGCCGCAGCAGCGGCTGGGCCTGTTCCTTCTTTTTCAGCCGCTTCCCTGCCGCTTCCAGCGCGGCGGCGGCTTTCTCCGCCGTGTCCGCCCCGTGGAAGGGCAGCACCTCTCCGGCAGGCAGCAGCAGCGTCTCGTTCAGGTTATGGACGCGGCGCTGGGTGGTCACATCGAACACGCCCATGGCGTCCAGCTCGTCATCCCAGAATTCGCAGCGCACCGGCTGCTCCATGGCGGGAGAGAACACGTCCAGTATGCCGCCCCGCAGGGCGAACTGGCCGGGGCCCTCCACCTGCTGACAGCGGACGTAACCGGCGCGGATCAGCCCCGCCGTCAATTCCTCCACCGGATAGCTTTTGCCGGTTTTCAGCGTAATGACGGCTTCCAGCAGTACCTCCCTGGGGATGCACCGCTGCGCCGCCGCGTCCACGGCGGCCACCACGATGGGCGCTTTGTCCGACGCCATGGCGTACAGCGCCGCCAGACGCTGATGCTCCCAGCTGCGGCTGGCCGCCGCCGAGGGCCGCAATTGCCAGTCACGCCGCCGCAGCAGCGTCACCTGGCGGCCCGTCAGGGCGCGGAGGTCGCCGCACAGGCGGAGGGCCTCCGTCTCGTCGCCGCACAGGGCCAGCATGGGGCGGCCCGTCTCCTGACAGATGGCGGCCGCCAGCATGGCGCGATGGACGGGAGATACGCCGGTGACCAGCGGCTTATCGCCCCGCAGCGTGCTGTCCAGCAGTGCGCGGGCCTCCGGCATGGTCAGCAGTTCTTTCAAAAGGCCGTTCATATCTCCCCTCCTTTCGAGTAGCTGGCGAAAAATCTTGCGATTTTTCTGCCAAAAGGTTTGCGGTCGGCTGCGCGCACCTGTGATAGTTCCATGCAAATCAAGATGGATACTACGGCGGCATAGCCGCCGAGATCGGGTGCTAAAAATATGCCACTGGCATATTTTTTAACGCACCGACGTCAGAAAAATGATTGAAATTTTTTGCGCCGTGCGCGGCGCAAATTCTGCGAAGCTATTTACCCGTTGAACTTGTTCATGGCCTTGTCGGGGCCTTCCTTCATCAGGCACAGTGCCGCGTTGGCGGCGCGATCCAGCGTCTCGCGCAGCAGCTTGGCCTCGTCGCCCTTGGGCTTGCCGATGACCCAGTCGATCATCTCGTGATCCGGATGCTCCGGCA
>CAVHKA010000137.1:0-5590 GCA_963636325.1 Agathobacter sp.
AAAGCCGGTGGTCTACTGCGGCGACCTGAACGTGGCCCATCAGGAGATCGACCTGAAGAATCCCAAAACCAACCGCATGAACCCCGGCTTCTCCGACGAGGAACGGGCAAAAATGACCCGGCTTTTGAGCAGCGGCTTTGCCGATACCTTCCGCACCTTGTACCCCGACCGCACCGGGGCCTATTCCTGGTGGAGCTACCGCTTCCACGCCCGCGAGAAGAACGCGGGGTGGCGCATCGACTATTTCATCGTGTCGGAGCGGCTGCTGCCCCGTGTGAAGAACGCCGACATCTGGCCGGAGGTCACCGGCAGCGACCACTGCCCCGTGGTGCTGGAACTGAGCGAATAAAGCGAAAACCGGCGTCATTCCGACGCCGGTTTTTCTTCCCCAAAAAAGAGGGGTGTATTTTACATCTTAGCACTGTACCGCGCTGAATTCAAGAGGAATTCCTCATATTTTTCAATTTCGGCGCAGGGCATGAAAAGCCGCACTTTTCTGCCGCGTATTTTGGGAAAACTGCGTCTTGACGGCGGAAAACCACACGTTTACAATGTAGGATATTTTTGTGAGCGTTGGCTTTCCACAGGGAAAAGCGGCGCGCGGAAGGGAACAGGGAACGGCGTATGAAATATGTATTTGTGACAGGCGGCGTGGTGTCCGGTTTGGGCAAGGGCATCTGCGCGGCGTCGCTGGGCCGCCTTTTGAAGCAGCGGGGCCTGCGTGTGCGGAACCAGAAATTCGACCCCTATCTGAATGTTGACCCCGGCACCATGAGCCCCTATCAGCACGGCGAGGTGTTCGTCACCGATGACGGGGCGGAGACAGACCTGGATCTGGGCCACTATGAGCGGTTCGTGGACGAGAGCCTGACGGGCCGTTGCTCCGTGTCCTCCGGCCGGGTGTACTGGGACCTTCTCAACCGTGAGCGGCAGGGCGCGTTCCTGGGCGGCACGGTGCAGATCATCCCCCACGTCACCGACGAGATCAAGAGCCACGTCTACGCCATGGAGCAGGAGGACGTGGATGTGCTGATCTGCGAGATCGGCGGCACGGTGGGCGATATCGAGAGCCAGCCCTTCCTGGAGGCCATCCGTCAGGTGGCGGTGGAAAAGGGCCGGGAAAATGTGGTCTATATCCATGTGCCCCTGATCGTCCAGATCCCCGGCAGCGGCGAGCTGAAGAGCAAGCCCACCCAGCACTCGGTGAAGGAGCTGCTGGGCCTGGGCATCCAGCCGGATGTGCTGGTGTGCCGCAGCGACGTGCCTATCCCGGAGGACATGCGGAAGAAGATCGCCCTGTTCTGCAACATCTTCGAGGACTGCGTGATCCAGAACACCACGGCGGACACCCTGTACGAGGTGCCTCTGCTGCTGGAAAAGGAGGGCCTGGACGAGATCGTGTGCCGCAAGCTGGGCCTTTCCTGCCCGGCGGCGGACATGACCCACTGGGCCGCCATGGTCAGCGATATCAAGAACGCCAGGAAGGAGGTCACCATCGCGCTGGTGGGCAAGTATGTCCAGCTTCACGATGCCTACCTCAGCGTGGAGGAATCCCTGTTCCACGCAGGCACCGCCTGCGGCGCGGTGGTCCACATCCGGTGGATCGACTCTGAGACCGTGACGGCGGGAAACGCGGCGGAGGTGCTCGCTGGATGCAGCGGCATCCTGGTGCCCGGCGGCTTCGGCGACCGGGGCATCGAGGGCATGATCGCCGCGGCGCAATACGCCCGCCAGAACGATATCCCCTATCTGGGCATCTGCCTTGGCATGCAGATCGCCGTCATTGAGTTCGCCCGCCATGTGCTGGGCTGGGCCGACGCCCACTCCACCGAGATGGCGCCCAAGACCGCCCATCCCGTCATCGACCTGATGCCGGATCAGGTGGGCGTCAGCAGCAAGGGCGGCACCATGCGGCTGGGGCAGTATCCCTGCGTGCTGTCGGCAGACAGCCGCGCCCGCGCCCTGTACGGCCAGAGCGAGATCAGCGAGCGGCACCGCCACCGCTATGAGTTCAACAACGACTTCCGGGAGCGCATCACCGCCGCCGGACTGGTGCCCACCGGCACCTCTCCCGACGGGCGTCTGGTGGAGATCGTGGAGAACCCCGCCCACCGCTGGTTCGTGGGCGTGCAGTTCCATCCGGAGTTCAAAAGCCGTCCCGACCGGCCCCATCCCCTGTTCCGGGGCTTTGTGGCGGCGGCACTGGAGAAATAAAAATCGTTTACGCAGCATAAGAGAGCACCCCGCCCGGGGTACTCTCTTATGTTTATGCTATTCAATGGTCCCGCCGCCCAGTACCTCGTCGCCGTCGTAGAGTACCGCCGCCTGTCCGGCGGTGATGGCCCGCTGGGGCTCGTCGAAGGTCAGCCGCACCCGTCCTTCCGGCAGCGGCTCCGCCAGCGCCGGAGCCTCCACCTGACTGTACCGGGTCTTGGCGGTGCAGCGGAAGGGGGCGGCAGGGGCCTCACCGGCGATCCAGTTGACCCGGTTCGCCGTCAGCTCCCGGCGGAACAGTTTGTCGTTGTCCCCCAGCACCACGGTGTTGTCGGGCTCGTTCTTGGCCAGCACATACACATGCTTTCCCACCGCGATGCCAAGGCCCTTGCCCTGGCCGATGGTGTAGCAGGGGAGCCCCCGGTGCCGTCCCAGCACATGGCCCGCCTCGTCCACGAAGTCGCCCGGCGTCAGCTCCACGCCCTGCGACTGCAAAAACGACACATAGTCGCCGTCCGGCACAAAGCAGATGTCCTGACTGTCGGTCTTGTCGGCGTTCAGCAGCCCCGCCTCCCGGGCGTTCTCCCGGATGGCGGGCTTGTCATAGTCTCCCACCGGCAGCAGCAGGTGAGAAAGCTGGTACTGGGTCAGCTGGTACAGCACATAGCTCTGATCCTTCCGCCGATCCGCGCCCCGCAGCAGGCGATAGCGCCCCGCCGTCTCGTCGTAGATCACCCGGGCATAGTGCCCCGTGGCGATGAAGTCGTACCCCAGCGTTACCGCCCGGTCCAGCAGCGCGCCGAACTTCAGGCAGCGGTTGCAGTCGATGCAGGGGTTTGGCGTGCGGCCCGCGCAGTACTCCGCCGTAAAGTGGTCCATCACGTCCCGCCGGAAGGCGTCCACCTCGTTGAACACATAGAATTTCATCCCCAGCCGGTAGGCCACCGCCCGGGCGTCCTCGGCGTCGTCGGCGCTGCAGCAGCGGCTGTCGCTGTTGGGGATCAGCTTCAGCATGGCCCCGTCGCAGTCGTAGCCCTGCCGCCGCAGCAGCAGCGCCGCGGCGGAGCTGTCCACGCCGCCGGACATGGCCACCAATACCCGATTTCCTTTGTTTTGCTCCATAGGTTTACCTCGCTGTTGTTTGGGGTAGAATACTTCTGCATAAAAGTGTAACCCCGGCTTCCGCCGGGGTCAAGTGAAATCTTTCGTTAATCCAGATGCTTTTCGTAAAACGCCTGATAGGGCAGCGCGTCGCTCAGCTCCATCATCACATGAGAAAAGCCGCCCGCGTAATCGGTGCGGCTCTCCCGCACCTGTCCGTCATTGCACCGGGTGTGGGGCAGCGACACCGTCACCAGCGTACCCTCGCCCTCACGGCTCTCCAGCAGCAGCCGTCCGCCGTGGCCCTCCGCCACCCGGCGGCAGATGAGAAGGCCCAGCCCCATGCCGTGGACAGGCAGTTCCATCCGTTCCGCCTGCTGCCAGCGGTCAAAAATGGTGTCGGCCATCTCCGGCGCGATGCCGCAGCCGGTGTCCCGCACGCTCAGCGTCAGCTGCTTGCCCTTGTCCTCCAGCGTCACGGTGATGACGCCGCCTCTGGGGGTGAATTTCAGCGCGTTGCTCAGCAGGTTCCACACCATCCGCTCCAGATACGTCCGGTTCACGGCGGCGATCACGTACCGCTCCCGGCAGACGAACCGCACCTCCACCCCGGCCTCCCGGGCGATGGAGCCCGCCTGGCGGCACAGCTCGTCCAGCCATACCACCAGCTCCAGATTCCGCGTGTCAAAGGTCGTGTCCGCCAGCAGCTCCGGCGCGGTGGTCAGGTTGTCCACCAGCCGCAGCATCCGGTAATAGCTCTGCTGTAAGATGGCCTGCTCATCGCTGTCATCGTTCTGTGCGGTGGCCCGCTGGGCGGCCATGTGGAGATTATTCAGCGGCGCCCGCAGCGCCGCCGCCACATTGGGCAGCACATTGCGGAGGATATGCTGCTCCTCCTCGCTGAAAAACGCCATGACGCCACCTCTTTTCCCTGTCAGCCTTTCCCTGCCCGCGAAAGTCTATCACAGGGAAATAACGGATGTTCAGGCACATCATACCAAATGACCAAAAGAAAAACAAGACGTATGTCGAACTTTGTCGAAACTTGGCGAAAAATTTTTAAAAAGGGGCTTGCATTTTACGGAAGAATTGCATATAATTCTAAACATACCATATGTTTGATATATTCCATTAGGAAGGAAGTTTTGATTATGAGCATTAAAGTTGGCATCAATGGTTTTGGCCGCATCGGCCGCATGGTTCTGCGCTGCTCCCTGAATCATCCTGAGATCGAGATCGTGGGCATCAATGATCTGTGCCCCGCCGACTATCTGGCTTATATGGTGAAGTATGACACCATGCACGGCAAGTTCAATGGCGACATCTATGCCGAGGGCAATAACATCGTGGTCAACGGCAAGGCCATCCCCGTTTCCGCCGAGCGTGATCCCGCCAAGCTGCCCTGGGCCAAGGTGGGTGCCGAGTATGTGATCGAGTCCACCGGCCTGTTCCTGACAAAGGAGAAGTCCGCCGGTCATATCGCCGCCGGCGCCAAGCACGTGGTCATGTCCGCCCCCTCCAAGGACGACACCCCCATGTTCGTCTGCGGCGTCAACGACGACACCTATACCTCCGATATGCAGTTTGTGTCCAACGCCAGCTGCACCACCAACTGCCTGGCGCCTATCGCCAAGGTGCTGAACGATAACTTCGGCATTGCCGACGGCCTGATGACCACCGTTCACTCCACCACCGCCACCCAGAAGACCGTCGACGGCGTGTCCCTGAAGGACTGGCGCGGCGGCCGTGCCGCCTCCGGCAACATCATCCCCAGCTCCACCGGCGCCGCCAAGGCCGTGGGCAAGGTCATTCCTTCCCTGAACGGCAAGCTGACCGGTATGTCCATGCGTGTTCCCACCCTGGATGTGTCCGTCGTCGACCTGACCGTGAATCTGGTGAAGCCCGCCTCCTATGACGAGATCTGCGCCGCCATGAAGAAGGCCAGCGAGAACGAGCTGAAGGGCATCCTCAGCTACACCGATGAGGCCGTCGTGTCCTCCGATTTCCTGGGCGACACCCATACCTCCATCTTCGACGCCAAGGCCGGCATCGCCCTGACCGACACCTTCGTGAAGGTGGTCAGCTGGTACGACAACGAGATCGGCTACTCCGACAAGCTGCTGTGCCTGATCGAGCGCATGTACTCCGTGGATCACAAATGATCTGGCATGAAATCTGACGATTTCATTGCCAAAAAGGCTTGCGGCCGACTGCGCGCGCCCTTCGGACACACTGGCGGCCGAGAAGAATTTTTCTGACGCACATGTCGTCAGAA
>CAVHKA010000138.1:0-5516 GCA_963636325.1 Agathobacter sp.
TAAAAAGAGTTCCTTTCAAAAGAAACTCAACAGTTAAACAACTTTCCTCTGGCAAATACCATCTCGGGCTTTGTGGTCAAATCCGCATAGTTTTCGTCGGGCTTACCGGTCAGCACGATCAAATCGGCGTCTTTACCCGCCTTGATGGTTCCGCAAACCTGATCCAGGCCAACAATACGGGCACTCTCGATAGTGGCCTGACGGAGCATCTGCAGGTTGGTCAAGCCCATATCTCGGCGGGCTTTGAACTCCAGGAAGGGAGAGAGCTTGAAGCCTTCCAAGTCGATGTCGGTACCCCAGCCCATTGTTACGCCCTGGGCATAGGCCAGTGCGTTGCCGGCCAGCATGCCGTCCACCACGCCGTGCATCAGGCTCTTGACGCGGGGGGTAATGCCCGGCACCAGGTCCTCCATGACCTCGTACACGATGGCGAAGGTGGGAATGACCGCGGAGGTGTCGCCCAACTCGTGGATCTTGTCAATGCATTCCTGGTCAATGTATGTGGCATGCTCGATGGTCTTGACACCGCACTCGGCGCACAGGATAATGGCCTCCTTGCCGTGACAGTGGGCACCCACGTAAGTGTTCAGCTCCCGAGCCGCGTCCACCAGCGCCTGCAGCTCACTGCGGGTGGTGATGGCCGCACCGGGAACGCCGCCGGGGTTCAGCACGGCGCCGGTGGCCATGTACTTGATAAAGTCCGCACCCAGACTGACCTCCCTACGGACGATCTGCCGTGCCTGAGAGGGATCGTCAAACTCGCAGTACAGCGGGCCGAAGGCATCGTTGCCGGTAGTGGTGGGCGTAACGCATCTGCCGGCGGCCAGGATGCGAGGACCCTGAATAATGCCGCGTTCCACAGCATCTCGTGTAGCTAAGGCAGTGTTGTAGGCACTGCCGCAGTCACGGAGCGTGGTATAGCCGTAGGCCAGCTTGGTCTGGGCACTCTCCACACAGTCGAAGGTCGACTGGATGGGGCTGGTGGCCGCCAGACGGGGAAGATCCTCCGTGGTGAAATACAGGTGCGTATGCAGGTCGATAAAGCCCGGCAGCAGAGTCTTGCCCTCCAGATCCACCACCTTAGCGGCCTCAGGCAGAGGCTCGTCCGGTGTTAGGATGGTGTGAATCTTTTGGCCGTCCAACACGACGCTGCCCAGAGGGCGGTCATAGCCCTCGGTCAGCTCGGGGATCAAGCGGCAGTTCTTCAAAATCAAATCGTACATATCCTATTTCCTCCTCACTTGAAAATAAACTGACTGACGATAGACGCAAAAACGACGGAAGCGATGGTTACCGAGGTAAAGCCGGAGATCAGCATCTTGGGCATCAGATAGTCCAGCGCAGCCTTTTTCTGTTCCGGAGCTACGTCCAGGCCCTCGGCGATCTCGACAGAGATAATCTGGGTGGCCGGATAGCCCACCATGGCGCAGATGCCCAGAGCAAAGGACACCCAGCCATCGCACCGCAGAATCTTTCCGCAGAGCAGTCCGCCCAGGCCCAGCCCCACAGCGCCCAGCAGAAGCGTGCCGACGATGGGCAGCAGCAGGGATACGAACTCCTGAAAACTGATATTCAGCGATGCCGGAACCAACGCACAGGTAGCCAGCATCAGCAGACCGAAGGACTGGGTTTTGGCGGTCAGGTCACGATCCAGGAAGCCGAAGTGGGCAAAAATCAAACCAAATAGCAAATAGGCTATATTGGGATTCAGAATGTAGTTGGTAGGGTCAGAGCCGGGGATTTCAGTCCAACCGGCCACTACGCCAGCCACTGCCGCAACCAGTACCAGCTTGGCCAGATAAAAGTTGCTGCCGGCACCTTCCGGTGACCATGCCAAAGGCAATTTCTTCGGCTTCTGTTGTGTTATTGCTGAGGTAGCCGTCGGCAGCGGCATAGAGAACGCGCCTTCGGAACTCATCTTGGTGAGCCGTTTTTTCAAAATGGCAGACACTACCGCGATACCCACCAGCTGCTGCAATGCCAGCAACAGCATCACGAAGGCAGCTAAGTCTTCTCGTCCGGCATCCAGCGCAGCACTTTGGGCGATGATCGCCGCGATCGCGCCGCCGGAAATGGGACAAGCGGCAGACAGGGCAAAGTCCTTTCCAAAAATAGCAGGTTCCACCAGAAAGCTCATGGCCGCAAGGCCCAGCAGACCCACTAACGCGATCAGTACCGTTTTCCACTCCTTGATGAAGTCTCCTACCCGAATGGATGTACCCAGGCTGGTGATGACCATACCGACACCAACGGTGTATATCAAGTTGGTCATGCCTGTGCTATCAATGGAATCAGCAGGCAGAAGGCCCGTCATGAAGCCAATCAGATAGATGACACTGGCAACCACCAACGAGGAGATCAATCCTTTTGTCTTTTTGGCAATGCGGTCGCCCAAGGCAAACACCCACGCCAACAGGGCCAATGCTAATAACGGAGTCCATGTCATGCAGATCGAACCTCCTTACTTCTTTTCTGTGTCGTTCTTCTCCTGATGATGCAGCCGGTTCATAGGCGCCAAACGCATGGCCAGCAGCCCCAGGATCAGCGCCGCCGCCATCATGATGATGGCCAGAATAACGGGCAGCGTCCAGCTGCCCCGGTTGGTAGCCAGCGTGGGCAGCAGTAGAACGCCTACGCCAAGGCCAATGCAGCGCATACCGAACACAATGGGAATGATTCGATCAAAGCACTTATTGCCGAACACCTTGGTAGTGACGATGGGGCCATAGGTGGTACCCACCACATAACCGCAGCCCACCAGCACAGAGGCCAGCAGCAGTACCACAGAGGAGTGCGCCAGCTCCAGCCAGACACCCAGCACCGCAAGACCAACAATGCCTGCACCAAAGGCGGCGATCACATAGGACTTGGGACCCAGTTTGGCAGTCAGCGCACCCACTACAAGGGACATTACCGCCATAGAGATGTTGTTGATGGTGGCATAGTTGGCGGCGGACATCTCCTCGATACCATTGGTCATGAGGATCGTCGCCAGATAGGGGGACAGCACCATGCTCAGCGCCCACAGCAGACAGGATGCGCAGATGAGATAGAGAGACGGAGAGCGCAGCGCTTGGTGAAAATCGATGCCGAAATCCACGCTGGCACCTTTTCCCTCTTCTGCCGCCAGCGCAGAGGCCTTTTCCCATCCCAGGGGCTTCTGGCCCAGCTGGTCGGGATTCCGCAGGCCCAACACATAGATCAGGATACTCAGCACGCCGAGACAGGCGAACACGATACAGGTCACATTTAGGCCGTAGGTGGTGTCGATCTTGCCGAACAGCCAGGTTCCTGCCGCAGCGCCGAAGCCGATGCAGGCAATGGCCGCACCGAGAACGGTCTCGCGGCGCTCTACGAACCACTCCTTGATAAAGGCACTCATGCCTGTGGAATAACCAAAGGCCATGGACGCTCCTGTAATGGCCTCCCACACGCACAGCAGGAGCAGAGAAGGCATAAAAGAATACGCGGTGACGAAGAGGCAGGCAATTATGGATCCAATGAGAATGCAGCGCCGGGCGCTCCACTTCTCGATCAATGCACCCGCCCCCAGAATACCGGCGGCAAAGGCCGCGATGGTCTCCACAGTGGCCGGGACACCGGCGGCAGTAATGCTGCACCCCAGACGCTCGGCCAAGGGAACGATGAGCATACCGTATGCGCCATAGCTCATGCCGCAGGTGAAAGTGATCACCGCAGCCAGTATGGCCTGGGTATACCCGGAGAAACGCTTGCTTTCATGTTGCACAGTAAACCAACTCCTTTTGTGTCTTTTCTCTTTCTCTGGTAAGTACGCTTACCCTGAAAAAAGTGTACCACAAAGTACGCCGTCCACAAAACGCATAGGACTTTACTGCCAGTTGATTTTTAAGAGAAAAATATCACCAAACGGTTGACATTGTCTCTCCTGTTTGTTAATTTAAAATATGAGGCAATGAATCGTGGAAAAAGTGAAGTAAAATTCTCTTTTTAGGAAAGTGTGAGGTACTATGGAGCATCAGGAGTTTTACCAGAAGCTGGGAGCGACGATCCGTGCATTCCGCAAGCTGCAGAACATGACGCAGAAGGAATTGGCACAGCGGTTGAACCGCAGTTTAGCATGCGTCTCGAAATATGAAAAGGGCGGTGTGGCCATTGATGTATTTACCATCTATGAGATCGCCGCCGCGCTGTCCATCTCGCCGCAGATGCTGTTGCCCGGCGAGGAGCAGTCTGTACAGAGCGATATCCTGTCCGAGAAACTGCCCACCATTTTCCGGCAGCGTTACATATATATGTACCTGTATGTGGGGGAGCGGCATACCATCGTTCCCTGCTGTTTGGAAATTCAGCACGACAACGCGCATGTGGTCTTGTATGTGGAGCTGCAGGATATCCACGACTACAAAAGCGGCAAATATCTTATGACCGGCGAAATCACCTGCTGCGAGACGAACGTGGTGGTCAACGCCACCAATCCCCTGATCCACGGCGACCTGGTGCTGATGTGCTTCAGCCGCATCAATCTGATTCAGGGAAAAAATATCGGCATCTGCACCACCGTCACGCCGACGTATCGCTTCCGCTCCGCCAAGTGCTGTCTGTCCGCCCAACCTATCACCAACACCGAAGCACTGAGGGAGCAACTCTTTTTCACAAAGGAAGAAATATCATATATTCGGAAAAACCATTCCCTTCTGGTATAAACAGTTCAATATCCCGCCTATATTTGTGGCTTCTATATACCGCAATTAACTATCACATTTCCACTTGCTTGGAAGAGATATACACGGTGGTTGTGCAGAAAAAGCAAAGCGCACAGGAGAGGAAGCTTTGCTTTCTCTCCCGTGCGCTTATCGTTTTCGGCGTTTACATCACCTGTGCCATGAAGCTGCCCATAGTCTGAGCGGCTTCATCTTGTTTCTGCCGGGTGGCATGGGTGTAGGTGCGCAGGGTGAAGCCCGCGTCGTAGTGCCCCAGCATACTGCTGACGGTTTTCACGTCCACGCCGTTTTGCAGAGCCAACGTGGCGAATGTGTGTCTGAGATCGTGGAAGCGTATGTGCGGCAATCCTGCATCCTTCAGAATTTTCTTATGCAGGTTCACGATGGAGTCCGGGTAGTACATCTCTCCTGTGACGGGTGACGGGAACATATACGGGTTGCCGGGGTGTTTCTTATGTTCCGCGATCAGCAGGTCAACCGCTTCTTGGGGGATAGATACCTTTCTGACGGAAGTTTCCGTCTTGGGACGTGAGAGCGTCAGCTCCCCATTGGGGTTCTTGACGTACTGCTTGCTGACAGAGATGGTTTTGTCCATGATATCGAGGTCGCTCCACAGAAGTGCGGTCAGTTCGCCCTTGCGCAGTCCGCTGACCAGTTCCAAATAGAACATGGGCAGCAGGCCTCTCTTGTCGGCGGCGTCAAGGTATATCTTGATGTGCTCCGGTTGCAGTATCTGCATCTCGAATTTCTGCACCTTCGGCGCGATGCAGTCCTCGGTGGGATTGCGGAGGATCAGGCGCTCTTTCACGGCAC
>CAVHKA010000139.1:0-5497 GCA_963636325.1 Agathobacter sp.
GCTCCAGCGCCGTCAGACGGTCCCGCAGAGCCGCCGCAGCGTCCAGCACGCCGGGCTTGTGCTGGGCCACCGGCACCACCACCACCTGAATGGGAGCAATGGCCGGCGGCAGCACCAGACCGTTGTTGTCGGAGTGGGTCATGATGCAGGCGCCGATGAGGCGGGTGGTGCTGCCCCAACTGGTCTGGAAGGGATACTGTAACTTGTTGTCCCGGCCGGTGAAGGTCACGTCGTAGGCACGGGAGAACTTGTCGCCGAAGTAGTGGCTGGTGCCGGACTGCAGGGCCTTGCGGTCCTTCATCATGGCCTCGATGGTATAGGTGGCCTCGGCGCCGGCGAACTTTTCCTTGTCGGTTTTGCGGCCCTTGACCACGGGCATGGCCAGGGCATCCCGGCAGAAGTCGGCATAGCAGTTGAGCTGCTGCTCGGTCTCTGCGATGGCCTCCTCCGCCGTCTCATGGATGGTGTGGCCCTCCTGCCACCAGAACTCCCTGGAGCGCAGGAAGGGGCGGGTGGTCTTTTCCCAGCGGATGACGGAGCACCACTGGTTATACAGCATGGGCAGCTCGCGCCAGCTGTGCAGCACATGGGACCAGTGGTCGCAGAACATGGTCTCGGAGGTGGGGCGGAAGGCCAGACGCTCCTCCAGCGGCTCGCTGCCGCCGTGGGTGACCCATGCCACCTCAGGGGCGAAGCCCTGCACCAGCTCGCCTTCCTTCTTCAGCAGGCTCTCCGGGATCAGCACAGGCATGGCCACGTTGACGTGGCCGGTCTTTTTGAACTCATTGTCCATGTACTTCTGGATATTCTCCCAAATGGCGTAGCCATAGGGGCGCAGGATCAAAAAGCCCTTGACGCTGGCATAGTCCACCAGCTCCGCCTTCAGGCAGATGTCCGTGTACCACTTGGCAAAATCCTCCTCCATGGGAGTGATCGCTTCCACATTTCTCTGGTCCTTAGCCATAATGTATAACCTCAATTCCCGCGGCATATGCGCGTTTTTCTCGAAACTTTATTGTATCGGGAAATATACCGCTTGTCAAGATTTCCCGCCCCTTTTGCGCGAAAAAGAACGGCCCGGAGGCCGTTCCTTTCGCTGTGTTCACTTTACCGGGATCTCCAGCGTGCCGAAGCGGATGTGATCCACCTGCGTCACGTCGATAGGGGCGGCAAAGCGGAAGTAGAGGTCTACATGGCTGTTGTTGTAGCTGCCGCCGCAAACATCAGAATCGTCACCGGCCACCTCGGCGCCGTCGTCCAGCACCAGCGCCCAGCCGCCCTCCGGTTCACAGGGCGGCGCATCAAAATCGTCGATGCTGTCGCTGTCGTACTTCACCTGAATATAGGTGCTGCTGATACGGAAGGCATCCAGATAGATCATGCGGCCCGGCTGGGTGCTCTCCACTGTCAGGCCGCTGGCGTCCACCTCAATGGGCGCGGCCTGCGCCGACAGGTCGGGCAGGGCAAAGCGCCAGTCGCCCTCCAGCACGGTTTCGGTGTATTCGTCTCCCACGCCCAGCACAAAACGGGTAATGTGCAGCCACTTGGGCCGGCCGTCGTCAAACCGCAGGCTGCTTTCGCCCACCCGCTGGCGGGCATCATCACTGAGCATCTGTCCTTCCAGATACACCACGCCTTCCAGAATATTGTCGCCGGGGGTACTGTCCTCCCATTCGACCGAATATCCCACGCCGCAGTAGTCGTAGTCCGCCGTCTCCAGAATACCGTCCTCTTCCGTACCTACCAGCTTCAGGTATACCCCCTCTGTCTGGGAATCAGGGATGCGCAGCACCGTGTCCTCCGGGGCCTGTACCAGCAGGCGGATATAGTAGTGGTACGCGTCACCGTACACCGCCAGCGGCGTAATGGTGGTGCCGTTGCTGGTAACAGGCTGCATATCGGTGGTGCCCATCTCCTCCATCAGCTGCTTCTGTTCCGCCGTCAGGTCGCCGAAATAGCCCTTGAAGCTGTCAGCCACGCCCAGCTTGGCGGCGGCCACGGTGGCGGTACACATGACCGCCACAATGGCGGCGATCAGCAGCCCTCTGGCCACGCGGCGGGTCTTTTTCACCGCAGGACGTCCGCCCTGCTGATTCTCGATCTTTTTCATCGTCAACTCCTTGATCCGGCGGAGGGTGGCCTCGTCGCACCCCGGCGCGGGCGTTACGGTATCGTCCCGCACATCGTCCATCAGGTCATAGATGTTGTATTCCATTTGCCGTTCCTCCTGTTCCTTATGCTTCCTCCGCCAGCAGGCGGGACTTCAGCTTCTCCCGTCCCCTGCTGAGCCGTGATTTGACAGCGGATTCTGTCAGCTCCATAGCTGCCGCGATCTGGGCGATCTTCTCATAGTAGTAGTAAAACCGCAGGAATATCTCCCGATCCACCGGCTCCATGGCCAGCAGGGCCGACCGCACACGGGCGGCGCGCTCCCGCCGCTCCAGAAGGCTTTCCGGTGTGTGGGGGTCCACCAGCACCGCGTCCTCCGGTAGCGGCACGGTCCGGGACGCCTGACGCAGCTTGTTCTTGGCGCTGTTGCGGGCCGCCGCCCCCAGATAGGACTTGACCGCGCCGCCGCGCACCTGTCCGGCGTTGTTCCAGAAGCCCAGAAACACGTCGGAGACCGCCTCCTCCACGTCGGCGTCTGTCATATAAGCGCCCATCACATTGCGGATGATGGCGGCGGCATACGCGCCATACCGGTCAATAAACCACGCCAGCGCTTCCTGCGAGCCCTGTTTCAGCTGCCGCAGGGCCTGTTCCTCTGTCAAATGGATCACTTCCTTTGCGGAGATCTTGGTTGACGGCCGTCACTCATAATAACACACCTGCCGGGAAAAAGTCGCGCCCGGCGGCAAATTCGCGCAAAAAAACAGCAAGGGCCGTGCCCTTGCTGTTTTTTCTTATATCACCGGCCGCGGGATGCCTTCTCCTGCCGCTCGGCCTCGGCACGGGCCTTGCAGACCTCGGCCCAGCTGGGCAGCTTGTCCAGCTCCGCCGCGAAGGCCGCCAGCTCATCGGGAATGGCGATCTTCTGGGGGCAGACCGCCGTGCACGCGCCGCAGGCGATGCAGGCGCCGGGCCACTTGTCCTTAGGCAGGGCGTCCAGCTGCATCTTCACCGAGGAGCCGCTGCCCACCCGCAGCTGATTATACTTATGCAGCAGGTCGGGGATATTCAGCCCCATGGGACAGCCGTCGCAGCAGTAGCGGCAGGCGGTGCAGGGTACGGAGTTCTTCATCTTCTCCGCCGCGTCCAGCAGGATGGCGTTCTCCTCTTCGGACAGGGGATCCAGATGGTCGAAGGTCTTGATGTTGTCCGCCATCTGTGCCATGTTGGACATGCCGGAGAGCACCATGGTGATGTTGTCAAAGCCTTGCAGCCACCGGAAGCCGAAGGAGGCAATGCTGTCCTCCGGGCGGATGGCGTGAAGCTTCGCCTCATTCTCCGCATTCAGCGCCGTCAGCTTGCCGCCCCGCACCGGCTCCATGACCCACAGGGGGATGTTCCGCTGCTTCAGCATCTCGTACTTCTCCTTGCCATGCTGCATGGTCCAATCCAGGAAGTTGAATTGCAGCTGGCAGAACTCCATCTCGTCGCCGTAGCGGTTCAGGAAGTCCGTCAGGCAGGGCAGGTCGGCATGGCTGGAGAAGCCCAGATGCTTGATGCGGCCCTGCTTCTTCTGCTCAATAAAGTAGTCCACGATGCCCCAGCGGGGATCGTCGTACACATGGATAGAGTTCTCATACACGTTGTGCAGCAGGTAGAAGTCAAAATAGTCCACCTGACACTTTTCCAGCTGCTGCTCAAAAATGTCGGCGGGGTCGTAGCGCTCCGCCACCATGTGGCCGGGGAACTTGGTGGCCAGATAGAAGCTCTCGCGGGGGTGCTTTTTCAGACATGCGCCCACCACCGTCTCGGACTTGTTCTGCATATAGGGCCACGCGGTATCGTAATAGTTGACGCCGTGGGCCATGGCGTGATCCACCATCTCCTGCGTCTGGACCGTGTCGATCTGCCCATTCTCCAGCACCGGCAAGCGCATGGTGCCAAAGCCCAGCATAGAAAGCTTCGTTCCCTTGAAATCATGATAGATCATGTTGTCGTCCTCCCGATTCTGTATCAGTATCAACGTATCGCATACTCCGATTATACCACACCGCCGCGCTCATGTGCAAACATATTGTAAAGCATTTGCCCGCGCGGGCCAGCAGAGCTATAGCAGTTTCCGCTTTAGCATTATGAGAGCGCCAGCAGGCGGAGTACGGAATCGGTCAGGCCCGCCAGGTCCTCCCGGCATGTTCTCCGAATATCGTCCAGTGAACCGACGCCGCTGACCGCCGCGAACATAGCGGTCAGGCCGACGTCATAGGCGCTTTCGGCCCCCGGGCCGATGGAGCCGCACAGGGCGATGCACGGCACGTTCTGCGCCATACAGCGCTTCCCCACACCGGCGGGCACTTTTCCGTGGGCGCTCTGCCCGTCAATGCGCCCTTCTCCGGTAATGACCAGATCTGCCCGTTCCAGAAGGGTATCGAACCGTGCGGTATCCAGCAGCAGCTCGATACCCGGCCGCAGCACGCCACCAAGAAACGCCTGGATCGCGGCGCCAAGGCCGCCGGCCGCGCCGGCCCCCGGTGTCGTCTCCACATCGGCGCCCAGCTGCTCCCGGAACAGGCGGGCCATTACGCGCATCCCCGCTTCCAGGATGGGCAGCGTTTCCGCATCCACACCCTTTTGCGGCCCGAAAATATGGGTAGCGCCCTGCGGACCCGTCAGCGGATTATCCACATCACACGCGGCGACGATCTCCACCTCCGGCAAGTCCGTGGGCGGCAGGATACACCGGATCTTCTGCATATTCTGAGGAATGGGGATCACCGGCTCTCCCTCCGCGGACAAGAAGCGATACCCCAGCGCGGCGGCCATACCGATGCCGCAGTCGTTCGTGGCGCTGCCCCCCAGGCCCAGCAGGATCTTTTTCGCGCCCCGCTCCACGGCGTCCAGGATCATCTCTCCCACGCCGTGAGAGGTCGCCAGAAGCGGCGCTTCCCGTCCTTCCACCAGCGGCAGCCCCGCCGCGGCGGCCATTTCCATGACAGCGCTGCCGTCCGGCAGGAGCCCATAGGCCGCATCCACCTTCTCGCCCAGCGGGCCGGTCACCTGACAGGCGACCCGCGTCCCGCCCAGCAGCCGCAGGTAGGATTCCGTCATTCCCTCTCCGCCGTCCGCCATCGGCAGCGTCAGGATCTCCGCCTCCGGGAAATGTTTGCGGATCACCTGCGCCTCGATATCGCAGACCTCTTGGGCGGACAGTGTCCCTTTGAAGGAATCCGGCGCCAATAAAACGCAGTTCAGCTTCATACCGCAGTTCCCCTCTCAGTTAAATCTTTCATGGTATCATTATATCTGGCGCTTCATTGTAAAATCAACAAATTTTTCCATTCGTTTTTGGTATTATCACAATTTCAATAGGTATCCTCGCACAATCGAAGAA
>CAVHKA010000140.1:0-5489 GCA_963636325.1 Agathobacter sp.
GTATACCACACATTTTTTCGCCGCGCAACGCATATTTTGCGGGAGAGGTGATTTTTATGGTGATGATCTATGGACAAGGTTCCTTTGACAGCTATCGGGAGGCGCTGGCGGCGGTGGGTGTGGAGACGGTAGTCTCGCAGGATACGGCGGTGGCCCGGCGGTGCGGGGGACTGCTGCTGCCGGGCGGCGGCGACATCTTCGGTGCGCTGGACCGACGGGAGACGGCGGTGATCAACGCTTTTGTGTGCCGCCGTCAGCCCATTCTGGGCATCTGCCGGGGGATGCAGGCGCTGAACGTCTACTTCGGCGGCACGCTCTATGACAGGATCGAAGGGCATCAGCTGGCAGCGGGCGACATGGTGCATGTGACGCGGGCGGCGGGCGTGATGGCACGGCTGCTGGGGGAGACGCCCGCCGTCACCAGCAACCACCATCAGGCGGTGAGGGCGCTGGGGCAGGGGCTGACAGCCTGCCAGTGGACGGCGGACGGCGTGGTAGAGGCGCTTATCCATGAGACACTGCCGGTGCTGGGCGTGCAGTATCACCCGGAGCGGCAGAGCTTCCGGCGGCGGCGCGACGACGCCTCGGACGCCGCGGCGCTGTTCCGCTGGTGGGCAGCGCAGGTAAAAACATGAGAAAAGGGGGAATTTTTTGATTTTTTCCTTGACATATGGGGCAGTCATGTGCTAATATAATAAAGCTGACGATTTCTGCGGAGGGCGCATGCGGGTGTAGCACAATGGCCAGGGCACCAGCCTTCCAAGCTGGGGATGCGGGTTCGATTCCCGTCACCCGCTCCAACTTGACAGATACGCGCCAGTAGCTCAGTTGGATAGAGCAACTGCCTTCTAAGCAGTAGGCCAGGGGTTCGAGTCCCTTCTGGCGTGCCATTTCCCCTTACGGGCGTCAGCGCTTCCCGTGCGGATGTATATGGTGGGTGTAGCTCAGTTGGTTAGAGCACCGGATTGTGGTTCCGGGTGTCGAGGGTTCGAGTCCCTTTACCCACCCCACAAAAAGAAATGAGGGATCGGGAGTGTCCCGGTCCCTCATCCCTTTCCACACAGGGGTGTCGCCAAGTGGTAAGGCAAGGGACTTTGACTCCCTCATCCGCTGGTTCGAGTCCAGCCATCCCTGCCAGATGTTGACCGGGCCGCAGGGCCTGTTTTCATAGCAAACGCTCCGTTAGCTCAGTCGGTAGAGCACCTGCCTTTTAAGCAGGGTGTCCGGGGTTCGAATCCCCGACGGGGCACCAAAAAGATACGCCACCCAAAGGGTGGCGTATCTTTTTGCCCGTCGGGGATCCGAAACGAGCTCCGGCTTCACACGCCCGTCAGGGCGTTGAAGCCGGGCGCAACGTGCCGGTGGCACGTTGCATCAGCGAGAGTCGAATCCCCTCCAACGGTCAGCCCCTTGATGGGGTGGCCGTTGGACTTCCTGCGTGCGGTGGAGCGGCTTTGCGGGAAAGACCTTCATACAGGATCACGGGGTATCGTATGAAATCTACATCAGCCGCCCTGATGAGCGGCCGGTGAATTGCAGGCTGTTTGATGGAAAACTCTATTGCGGGAGCTTCCGCTTCACCCTGTCGGGCGGCGACGCGGCAAGGCTGACACAGTGCATTACCGAATTGATGGAAAGCCACGCGGAATAATAAATAATCTGAAAAACGCCTTGGGCTGCTGCCCGAGGCGTTTTTCAGATTATCAAAAGTTTTCCAACGAATATTTACCGTACCCGCTGTGTTTATTGTGCGGCGCGATGTGGGCATCGCGCCCTACGAAGCATTATCGGGGCGGCCTGACCACGCCCCGCCGCGATTCAATTCATGCCGCCTTTAGCGGCATACCTCAACTCTTCACTTTTCACTCTTCTCTCTTCACTATCAAAAAACCGCCCCTACGGGCGGTTTTTTGATATATGTTACATAAATCCCGTCAGATCGGTGAAGTCTTCCACCGGAGCGAAGGGAATCGGTTCGCCGCGGTCGGGGAGCAGGTCGGCCAGATCGTCCTTCTCTTCCACGGGGACGTAGTCCACAAACTGGTAGCGCAGGCCGTTTTCCTCAAAGATATCGCTTTCGCAGGCTATCTGCCAGTGGGGGTCGGCGTCCAAATCGGGGAAAAAGGCGTCAGCCTCGGCGTCGGCAAAGACCTTGGTGATGTACACCCGCTCGCACAGGGGGAGGAACAGACGGTACACGCTCTCGCCGCCGATGATGGCGGCCTCATCCCCGGCGGAGAATACCGCCTGCACGGGATTGTGGGCGGTCTCGGCGTCCGGGGCGGCGAAATCGGGATCGGTGGTCAGCACGATGTTGCGGCGGCGGGGCAGGCCCTTGCCGCCGGGCAGGCTTTGCAGGGTCTTGCGGCCCATCAGCACGGTCTTGCCCTCCGTCAATTTACGGAAGCGCTTCATGTCGGCAGAAATGTGGAACAGCAGGTGATTGTCCTTGCCGATGCCCCAATTTTGGGATACGGCGGCGATGGCGAACATAGGCGTTTCTCCTTTGCGGCTCAGATAGCGACGGGGATCGCATCGTCGAAGGGCAGGGGGTGATAGTCCTCCAGCGAGAAGCTGTCACGGGTGAACTGGTAGAAATCGGTGACGGCTTCATCCATGTGGAAGGTGGGGGCGGACTGGGGCTCCAGCGCCAGCAGCTTCTCCACGGCGGGGACGTGGCGGTCATAGATGTGGGCGTCGGCAATGACATGCACCAGCTCGCCAGCCTTCAGGCCGGACACCTGGGCCATCATGTGGACAAGGACGCTGTACTGCACCACGTTCCAGTTGTTGGCGGTCAGCATATCCTGGCTGCGCTGGTTGAGGATGGCGTTCAGGGTATTGCCGGAGACGTTGAAGGTCATGGAATAGGCACAGGGGTACAGGGCCATCTCGTGCAGGTCCTGAAAGTTGTAGAGATTGGTGAGGATGCGGCGGCTGGCGGGATTGTGCTTCAGGTCGTACAGCACACGATCCACCTGATCCATCTCGCCCTCCGGGTACTGGTGCTTCACGCCCAGCTGATAGCCGTAGGCCTTGCCGATAGAGCCGTTTTCGTCGGCCCAGCTGTCCCAGATGTTGCCCCGCAGGTCGTGGACATTGTTGGACTTCTTCTGCCAGATCCACAGCAGCTCGTCGATGCAGGATTTGAAGTACGTCCGCCGCAGGGTCAGGATGGGGAATTCCTTTTGCAGGTCATAGCGGTTGATGATGCCGAATTTCTTCACCGTGTGGGCGGGGGTGCCGTCGGCCCAGTGGGGACGCACCTTCTGGTCGGTGTCCCACACGCCGTTTTGCAGAATTTCACGGCAGTTCTGTTTGAATACCTCGTCAGCGTAGCTCATGGCGCGTTCCTCCTGTGGTGGTGTAGTTTATACCATTGTAGCAAAAAAGCAGGACGCTGGCAAGAGCGTCCTGCTTATGGTTGGGAATATTCAACCAGAGCCTCCCTCTGTGCAAGGGCACCCCAGTGCGCGCCGCAAAGCAAGTACCCTTGGGGTGCACACTGGGGCGTGCACGGCTGAGGTGTCGGCGCAGGCGACGGAGGGGTTGTCGGATAACGGACAATCCCCCAGTCAGCGCTTTGCACTGACAGCCCCCTTGTGTAAAGGGGGCCTTTTGGCGGAAACCCCATCATAATTGTTGCTGTAATTTCATTCATCCATATCCACGGTGATGTTGTCCGTGCCGTGTTCCTCAAATTCTCCTAAGTACGTTTCCATGCGGGCCATGATCTCGTCATAGTTCTCCGGCGTGATGGGGGGATCGTCCATGTCCCGCAGCGCCAGCTCCTGGGCCAGGATCTCAAAAAACGTGGTGTCCTCATAGGCCATGATGGCCTCGTGGATGCCGCCCTCGGCAAAGGCGCGGCTGGGGATCAGCTCGCCGTTGTAAAGCTCCGTCAGGGAGGCCATGCCCTGTCCCAGACAGTGGGAGAACACAAGGCTTTCCACCTGATCATACTCCCGGATGCGGTCGTCGCCCCGTGTGGAGTTCAGCACCCAGTTGCCGATGTATACCAGATCCAGCAAGCGCCGGAATTGCTTCTGCGTCATTTTCAGTTCCATAAAGCCACCTCCTGTGGGGCAAGGTTTTCAGTACTAAGATTATAGCACGGCTGTCAATGGGGTTCCAGATGAAAAAACGGACAGATTCGGCAAATTTTTGCTTGTGAACGGCGCGGCGGCATAGTATAATACTATATTGACTTTTGCAGGCAAGGAGTGGGTATATGGACGAACGGCCCATCGGGGTATTTGACTCCGGTCTCGGCGGGCTGACTGCCGTGCGGGAGATCCGCAGCATATTGCCCTTTGAGAACATTATATACTTCGGAGACACGTCCCGTGTCCCCTACGGCGGAAGATCCCGTGAAATTCTGCTGAAATACGCCCGGCAGGATGTGCATTTCCTGCGGAGCTTTGATATCAAGGCACTGCTGGTGGCCTGCGGCACCGTGTCCAGCAACGTGCTGCCGGAATTGCGGCGGGAGAGCGATCTGCCAATTCTGGGCGTGGTGGAGCCAGCCTGCCGCCGTGCGCTGGCCGTCACCCGCAGCAAGCGGGTGGGGCTGATCGCCACCGCCGCGTCGGTGCGCTCCGGCGCGTATGAGCGTACCCTTGCCGCCATGGACAGCGCGGTGTCTGTTATTGCCAAAGCCTGTCCCCTGTTCGTGCCGCTGGTGGAAAACGGCCGCTATCGGGTGGGCGACTGCGTCATCGAGACGGTGGCCCGGGAGTATCTGGAGCCGCTGAAGGCGGAGGGCATCGACACCCTCATCATGGGCTGCACCCACTATCCCCTGCTGGAAGAGGTGGTGGCCAGGGTCATGGGCCCCGGCGTGACGCTGGTGGACTCCGGCGCACAGGCGGCCCGGCAGCTGAAGGACTCCCTGACAGAGCATGACGCGCTGTGCGGGGAACGTCAGGGCGGTATCACCCTGTATGCCAGCGACATCACCGGCGATTTCGGCGCGCTGGCCCCTCAGTTTTTACGGGAACCGGCCCCTCAGGTGCTGGAAGTGGATATCGACAAATATTAAGGAGAGAGAACCGATATGAATATGATCCAAAAAGCCAAGGAACAGGTGCAGGAGCTGACGAAGCAGGCCTACGCCGCCGCTGTAAAGGAAAACCTCCTGCCAGAGGGCGTGACCGTCGAGCCGTCGGTGGAGATCCCCAAGGACGTGTCCAACGGCGACTATACCACCACATTTTGTCTGGCGGCGGCCAAGGCCATGAAGATGAACCCCCGCCAGGTGGCGACGATCCTGACGGAGCATATGGCGCTGGAGGGCAGCTATTTCACCTCTGTGGAGATCGCGGGCCCCGGCTTCATGAACTTCCGGTTGGGCGACAAGTGGTTCGGTGATACCGTTACCGCCATCGAGGCGGCGGGCGCGGACTACGGATGCAGCGATATGCTGAAGGGCCGCAAGATCATGGTGGAGTTCGTCTCCGCCAACCCCACCGGCCCCATGCACATGGGCA
>CAVHKA010000141.1:0-5474 GCA_963636325.1 Agathobacter sp.
CCCTTGGGCTTGCCGATGACCCAGTCGATCATCTCGTGATCCGGATGCTCCGGCATGCCCACCCCTACCTTGATGCGGGGGAACTGGTCGGTACCCAGATGGGCGATGATGTTCTTCAACCCGTTGTGGCCGCCGGCGCTGCCGCCCTTACGGATGCGCAGCTTGCCCACCGGCAGCGACACATCGTCGGAGATCACCACCACATGATCCGCCGGGACCTTATAGAACCGGGCGGCCTCCCCCACCGATTCGCCGGAGAGGTTCATGTAGGTCTGGGGCTTCATCACCAGTATTTTATTGCCGTCCTTCTCAAAAATACCCGTCCACGCCTTGAAGCGCAGCTTGGACAGGGTGAATTTTTCCTGTTCCATCAGGCTGTCCAGTGCCAGCCACCCCATGTTGTGGCGGGTGCTCTCGTACTGCTTGCCGGGATTGCCCAGCCCCACCAGTATCCAGTTGACGCCGCCGCTCTGGTTGCGATTGAAAAACAAGGCGCGTCCCTCCCTTGTATACAGTATGCTCCCCCGTGAAGAATAGGGGAACCGCGATGCGCAGTTCCCCTATTATAGCACGGTTTTTTCGGTTTGAAAAGCGGTTTCTCAGTTGAACAGCTTGGCGATGGAGATCTCCTGATAGATGCGCTCGATGGCCTCGGCAAACATGGGCGCCACGGACAGATACTTGATCTTGTCGCAGCCCTTGCCCATCTCCTCGGGAATGGTGTTCAGCAGGGCCATCTCCTTGATGACGCTGTTGTTGATGCGCTCCAGCGCGGGGCCGGACAGGACGCCGTGGCTGGCGCAGGCGTACACGCTGTTGGCGCCGCCCACCTCCACGATGGCCTTGGCGGCGTTGCAGATGGAACCGGCGGTGTCCACCATATCGTCAAAGAGGATGCAGTCCTTGCCCTCCACGTCGCCGATGACGTTCATGACCTCGCACTGGTTGGCCTTCTGGCGGCGCTTGTCCACGATGGCCAGGCCCATGTGCAGCTTCTGGGCGAAGGTGCGGGCGCGGGCCACGCTGCCCACGTCGGGGGACACCACCACCATGTCCTCGCACTTCTCGCCGAACTTCTTGGCGTAGTAGTCCACGAACACGGGGTTGCCCAGCAGGTTGTCCACGGGGATGTCGAAGAAGCCCTGGATCTGGCTGGCGTGGAGATCCATGGTCAGCACGCGGTCAGCGCCGGAGGCGGTGAGCATGTTGGCCACCAGCTTGGCGGAGATGGGGTCGCGGCTCTTGGCCTTGCGGTCCTGGCGGGCGTAGCCGAAGTAGGGGATCACCGCGGTGACGCGGCCGGCGCTGGCGCGCTTGCAGGCGTCGATCATGATCAGCAGCTCCATCAGGCTGTCGTTGACAGGCTTGCAGGTGGAGTTGATCAGGAACACGTCGCTGCCGCGGACGGTCTCGTACAGAGAGACGCTGGCCTCGCCGTCAGCGAAGCTCTTGACCTCTGCCTCGCCCAGCTTGGTGCCGATGATCTTGCAGATCTCCTGTGCCAGAGCGGGATTGGCGTTGCCGGTGAAAATTTTGATGTCCTTGCCGTGAGAAATCATGGTGAAACATCCTCCTCTTTTGTTATTTTTTATGTAAATTTTTACTTCTTTTTGTTCTTAAAGAACCGAGCGGCCCAGCCGGGCTTGTTCTCCTGCCGCGCCCGAGCCACGGCCAGCGCACCGGCGGGCACATCCTTGTCGATGGTAGAACCGGCGGCGGTATACGCCCCATCCCCGATGGTGACCGGAGCGATCAGGTTGGTGTTGCAGCCCAGGAACACATCGTCCCCCACGGTGCAGCGGAACTTATGCAGGCCGTTATAGTTGGTGGTGACGGTACCGCAGCCGAAGTTGACCCGCTTGCCGATGTCGCTGTCGCCCACATAGGTAAGGTGGCTGACCTTGGTACCCTCGTCCAGCGTGGAGTTCTTCAGCTCCACGAAATCACCGATGCGGCAGTGGTCGCCCACCAAGCAATTGGGCCTCACATAGGCGAAGGGCCCTACGGTGGTGTGGCTTCCGATGGTGCTCTCGTTCAGCTGACTGGCGTTGATGGTGGTACCCTCGCCCACCACACAGTCCCGGATCATGGCATTGGGGCCGATCTCGCAGTCCCTGCCGATAGAGCTATGGCCCCGCAGAATGGTGCCTGGCAGCAGTGTTACGCCAGGCGCCACGGCACAGCGGGGATCCACATAGGTATGATCGGGGTCGATGACGGTGACGCCGTTCATGACCATCCGCCGCGTCAGCAGCTCCCGGGCGGCGGGCATGGCCGCCTGTAATCCGGCGGCGTCGGTCACCGACAGGAAGGAGGGCGCACAGTTGGAACTCTGCCACAGCTGACGGACATTTCCCGCCTCTGCCGGGCAGTCGTTCAGCGTCAGTCCCTCCGCCAGACGGACACGCAGCACGTCCGCGTCGGCGGTATAGACGGCGCGGTTTTCCTGGCCCCACACAGGCACCACCGGACCGGGGACCATGATCACATCGCCCTCGGCTGCGGAAAGCGCTTCCTCCAACCTGTCATAGAAGGTCACACCGTCGATGCCCTGTAAGGCTTCGGCAGTCTCCTCCCGCCAATTTTCGTCACAGACAACAAAAAACCGCTGGACGCCGCAGGGCAATAACTCCTGACATACCCACCGGACAACGGGGCAAAAGAGTATTGCTTGCAGCATCAGCGGTTTGATAGCGGTACCAGCGCCGGCACCGCCGGCGCGAAGATCAATGATCGCCAGATTGTGATCCATCGGAAAACACCCCCTGAAAAGAAATGGTAACATTTCTTCTTATGGATAGTATAACATATCCTGCGGGAAAATCCAGTCTTTTCACGCAGAAAATCCACCAAGATTTTTTGTCCGTTATGGGTAAAAATGGCGGAAAAGCACGAATTCCCCGTTTTCCCGAAAAATCGACGTTCAAAACGAATATTTTAATGAAAAAAACGTCCTTTTTAACAATTTTGATGTTGAATTTCAGGAAGAATTGTTTTATACTAGGCAAGGTTTTTTGAACATGTGAGGTGGGATTCATATGCTGAACATCGTTTTGGTGGAACCGGAGATCCCGCAGAACTGCGGCAACATCGCCCGCACCTGCGCCGCCACCGGCAGCCGTCTGCATCTGATCCGCCCGCTGGGCTTCGATATTTCCGACCGGGCCGTGAAGCGGGCCGGACTGGACTACTGGCATCTGGTGGAGGTGCGGGACTACGACGGCCTGGACGATCTCTTCCGGCAGCATCCCGAGGCACTGGCCGATCTGTGGCTGGCCACCACCAAGGCCCCGCGGGACTACACCGGTGCCCGGTTCTCTCCCGACTGCTGGCTGTTCTTCGGCAAGGAGACAGCGGGTCTGCCGGAGGACTTCCGCATGGCCCACTATGACCGGTGCCTCCGCCTGCCCATGCGCAGCGACGCCCGCAGCCTGAACCTCAGTAACTCTGTTGCCATCCTCACCTATGAGGCGCTGCGTCAGAACGGCTTTCCCGGCCTGACGGGCGTGGGCGAGATGGCGGAACGATAACAACACGCTTGTAAAGGAGACGTGAACGATGAACTACAACAAGAAAACCATCATGGACGTGGATGTGGCGGGCAAGAAGATCCTGCTGCGCTGCGATTTCAACGTGCCCCAAGACAAGGCCACCGGTGAGATCACCAGTGACAAGCGCATCGTGGCGGCGCTGCCCACCATCCGGTATCTGCTGGATAAGGGCGCGGCGGTCATCGCCTGCTCCCATCTGGGCAAGCCCAAGGGCGAGTGGAAGGAAAAGCTGAGCCTTGCCCCCGTGGCAAAGCGCCTCAGTGAGCTGCTGGGCCAGGAGGTCATTTTCGCCAAGGACATCGTGGGCGAGGACGCCAAGGCCAAGGCCGCGGCCCTGAAGGGCGGCGAGATCATGCTGCTGGAGAACCTGCGCTTTGACATCCGCGAGGAGAAGAACGATCCCGCATTCGCCAGGGAGCTGGCCTCCATGGCGGAGCTGTATGTGTCCGACGCCTTCGGCACCGTGCACCGCGCCCACGCCTCCACCGCCGGTGTGGCGGCTTTCCTGCCCGCCGTGTCCGGCCTGCTGGTGGCCAAGGAACTGGAGATCATGGGCAAGGCCCTGGACGACCCCAAGCGTCCCTTCGTGGCGGTGCTGGGCGGCGCCAAGATCAGCGACAAGCTGGGTGTGATCCGCAATCTGCTGGATAAGGCCGACACCATCATCATCGGCGGCGGCATGGCCTACACCTTTGCCAAGGCCCAGGGCGGCGAGATCGGCAAGAGCCTGTGCGAGAATGACAAGCTGGACTACGCCCTGGAAATGATCGAAAAGGCCAGGAAAAACGGCGTGAAGCTGCTGTTGCCCACCGATACCGTGGCCGCTGACAGCTTCTCCAACGACGCCAAGCGCATGGTGGTCAGCACCATGAATATCCCCGCCGACTATGAGGGCCTGGACATCGGTCCCGACACCACCAAAGTCTTCTGCGACGCTGTGAAGGGCGCGGGCACCGTGGTGTGGAATGGCCCCATGGGCGTGTTCGAGTTTGAGAACTTTGCCGCAGGCACCCGCGCCATGGCCCAGGCCCTGGCCGACAGCGGCGCCGTTACCATCGTGGGCGGCGGCGACAGCGCGGCAGCCGTGGAGCAGATGGGCTTTGCCGATAAGATCACCCACATCTCCACCGGCGGCGGCGCGTCTCTGGAATTTCTGGAGGGTCTGGAGCTGCCCGGCGTGGCGTGCCTGCTGGACAAGTAAAGAGGGGATTTCATCCCCCCTTTAATCCCCCCACCAGTCTGCGGACTGGTGACGCCGCCCCGGGCGGCCAAGCAATTGATTTTTATGATCATTTGAATATAGACAGAGGAGCTAAGAAAAGACATGAATCGCAGATATCGCAAGACCATTATCGCCGGCAACTGGAAGATGAACATGACCGCCAGCGAGACCAAGAAGTTTGCCGAAGAACTGAAAGCCATCATGCCCAAGGCCAAGTGGTGCGACGTGGTGGTATGCGTCCCCTCCGTGAACATCTCCACCGCCATCCGCGCCTTCAAGGATCTGCGGGTGTCCGTGGGCGCCGAGAACGTGTTCTATGAGAAGTCCGGCGCCTACACTGGCGAGGTGTCCGCCGAGATGCTGAAGGATCTGGGCGTGAAGTACGTCATCATCGGTCACTCCGAGCGCCGCCAGTACTTCGGTGAGACCGATCTCACCGTCAACAAGAAGGCTCTGGCCGCGCTGGACGCGGGCCTGCACCCCATCATCTGCGTGGGCGAGACCCTGGAGCAGCGTGAGCTGGGCATCACCATGGAGCTGATCGCCCTGCAGGTGAAGTCCGCGCTGGCGGGTGTGCCTGCCGAGAAGCTGCGCAAGTGCGTCATTGCCTATGAGCCCGTGTGGGCCATCGGCACCGGCAAGACCGCCACCGCCGAGCAGGCCGCCGAGGTCTGCACCTTCATCCGCACCACCGTGCGCCA
>CAVHKA010000142.1:0-5421 GCA_963636325.1 Agathobacter sp.
TTGCCGCAGGCGATGGCGCGGGTCAGGATCATCAGCACCATGGACACCATCATCAGGGACATCAGGATCTCGCTGGCGTAGGTGAAGAAGGCCATCAGGTCGCCGGACATGAGGGTGCCCGCCGCCACGTCGTGACCGCCCAGCCACATGAGGGCCACGATGGTGCCGCCCATCAGCAGGATCATGATGGGCATGAACATCACCACAAAGCCGAAGGCCCGCTCCGCGGTGTCCCGCAGCTTATCGCTGCGCTGGCGGAACTTCTCGGTCTCCTCGTCCTCCCGGACGAAGGACTTCACCACGCGCACGGCGTTCAGATTCTCCTGCACCACCAGGTTCACGTCGTCGGTGGCGTTCTGCAAGGCGGTGAAGAACGGCCCCACATAGCGGATCACAATGACCACCGCGAGGATCAGCAGCGGCACCGTCACCAGAAAGACCTGGCTTAGGTCAAGGCTGATCTCCAGCGCCTTGATCAGCGCGGTGATCAGCATGACCGGCGCGCGGACGCACATGCGCATGCCCATGAACAGCGTCATCTGCACCGACGACACGTCGTTGGTCAGGCGGGTGATGAGGCTGGCGGTGGAAAAATGCTCGATATTGGCGAAGGAGAAGCGCTGCACCTGCTCATACTCCGCCTGACGCACCTGCGCGCCGAAGCCCATGGACGCCTTGGCGGCGAACACCGCCGCGCCTACGCCGCCGGCCAGCGCCAGCAGCGACAGCACCAGCATTTTCAGGCCCGTCAGCAGGATATAGGTCCGGTCGCCGTTGGCGATGCCCACGTCCACGATCTCGCTCATGGCCTGGGGCAGCTCCAGCTCCAGCACCGCCTCCGCGATGGAGCAAAGCACGCCCAGCAGGATCCACTGGCGGTAGCCCTTGGTATATGGGAAAAATGTTTTCATTCTGTGTCCTCCTGAGTTTCGCTGAGATTGTCCGCGATCCGCAGCAGCAGCCGCCGCAGCGTGTCACGCTCTTCCGGGGAAAAGCCCTGCCCCGCCTGGGCGTTCACCTGATCGGCAATGGCGCGGAACTGGGCATAGAACTGCCGCCCCGCGTCCGTCAGCGCAAGGATGCGGCACCGGCCGTCACTTTTGCTGGTCTGGCGGCGCACAAGGCCCTTTTCCTCCAGTCGCCCCACGATGCCGCTGGCGGTGGAGGGCTTCACCATCAGGTGCTCCTCCAGCATCCGCTGATTCACCTCGCCCTCGGCCTCCTGTAAAAAGGTCAGCGTCCGGCACTGCATGGGAGATACGTCGTACTGCCGCAGCTTACGGGTCATCAGCCGGTGCATCTGGTGGTCGCAATAGCCCATCAGCACCCCGATCTGTGTGGCCTCATGAATATCCCGGCACCTCATGGCAACCCCTCCTTTGTCGCGAAAATTTTAAATATTTAGCATGCTAAAAATTAGCATGCTAAATACTACCACAGACATTTTGAATCGTCAAGAGGAATTCGCCCGCGGCGCTGTGAACAATTTGTGAATTGTTTGTCACACTCGTTGACATCCGCCCCTTGCCGTTGTATACTAAAATCAGTCAAAGAAAGTACCATCTTTTGCATTGTTATTCTCTCTCCTTTCATGAAAAAACCGGGGCTGTGCTTCAGCCCCGGCTTTTTTGCGTCATTCCGCCTTTTCGATGGTAAACGCGCCGTTCAGCACCAGATACGTCTGGGGCGCGTCCCGCATCAGGCTCCACAGGCCCACCCCCTGCAAGCCGTTCTCCGCCGCCAGGCGGAATTTGGCAAGGCTGGAACGGGCATCCTCGAACCACACCTCGTGGACGGTGCCGGTCTCCGCCGTATACCGGAACCAAGGGGACTGGGCCGTTTCATCGTACCGGATCTCCGCGCCGTACCGCCGCGCCAGCGCCAGCGCCTCCTGCGGCGAAAGGGAGGGCGCGCGGGTGATGCCCTGCCGGAAGGGCAGCGGCCAGTCGTAGCCGTAGGTGGGCACCCCCAGAAAGATCTTCTCCCGGGGGATCTCCGTCAGCGCGTAGTCCAGCACCCGCCGCACCTGGGGCATGGGGGCCACCGCCATAGGCGGCCCGGCGGTATAGCCCCACTCGTAGGTCATCAGCAGCACGCTGTCGGCCGCCCGGCCCAGGGCGGCATAGTCGTGGCCTTCATAGAGCAGGCCCTTTTGTCCGGCGCTGGATTTCGGTGCCAGCGCCACGATCACCGGCCAGCCCAGGGGATCCAGCCGCTGCCGCAGGGCCGCGATAAAGGCGGCGTAAGCCGCCGCCTGACGGCCCTCCAGATACTCAAAGTCCACGTCCAGCCCCTGATAGCCCTTTTCCGCCATGTTGGCGGCAATGGCGTCGATCAGTGCCGCCTGCGCCGCCGCGTTTTCCAGCAGCGCCCCGCCCAGCCGGCTGTCGAAGCGGCCCTCCGCCGTCAGGGTGGACAGGTGCATCCACGGCCGGGCCTGATATTCCGCCGCCGCGGCCAGCATCCGGCCGTCGTCAGGGATCACCAGACCACCCGCCGCCGTGATGCCGTAGGTAAAGGGCGTCAGATATGTCATATAGGGCAGCACCGCGCGCAGCAGCGCCTGCCCGATAAAGGGATAGGCATAGCCGTTGACCGCCAGCGTACCGGACTTCTCCCCCTTCAGGGCCACGATCAGCTCCTCGTCCGGCAGGATATCTGGCTGTCCGCCCAGAAAGTAGTTGTTCTGATACAGGGACAGCACCGTTACGCCCTCCCGCCGGGCAATGCCCGCCAGCGTTTCACCGGGCCGCGCCACATGCACCCGCTCCGGCTCATAGACCACCAGCGTCTGCCCCACCGCCAGCGCCCCGCCTGCCGGTACCTGATTCAGCCGCCCCAGCAGCGTGGGACTGACGCCGTACTGCCGGGCGATGCCGTACAGGGTCTCCCCGGCGCGTACCACATGGATCTGCATACATACCACCTCACGTCAGCATATGTGCCGCACACCGCTGTCAGAACGGCAAAAGGGCGGAGGCACGCGCTGTCCTCCGCCCCGCTTCCTTATGACCAGCAGCTGTTTTCGCCGTCCAGCAAAAAGCCGTCGGTGTCATGGACAAAGCCGTTTTCCAGCATCTGCCGCCAGGTGGCGGTGCCGCTGGCGCCGTGGTTCCCGGTCATGCTGTCCCACACTGTGGGCGGGAACTGCCGGGCGTCCCGCTGCATGTCCTCTCCGGCGCCGCCGAAGGTGCTGCCGTGGTTGTCGTTGAACGCCTTGTCGTTGCCGTTGTCCCGGTAAGCGCCGTAGCCGCCGCGGCCCGTACCGCTGCGGGTAGTGCCGTTGCTGTCGGTAACGCCGTCATCCACCGTGCCGCCGTTGGCGCCGTTATCGGTGGTGCCGTTGTTGGTGGTGTTGTTGCTGTCGCTGCCGGGACGGTTGGTATTTGCCTTGTTTTCGCCGCAGCCGGTCAGCGCCAGCGCCAGCAGCGCCGCCATGGTCAGCGCCATCACTTTTTCCTTCATATCCCATCCTCCTTTTCGCAAAAGTCAGGCACGCAAACCGTGTCGGAGGTAGTATGGTCGATTTCCGGCGAAACTACCGCTGCAACTTCTGCCAGCGTTGCATTTTTCAACAAACTGTGGTAAAATAATAGCCTGATCTTTTGAGATAAATACTTTTTGTAATATCTATCGTTTATATAACGATTCGTGATCATTTGGAGGTGCGTTATGCAAAAACTGGAAAAGCAGTTTCATATCCACTGCGTGGAGGGGGATGTGGGCCGCTATGTGATCCTGCCCGGCGACCCCGGCCGCTGCGAGAAGATCGCCGCGCTGTTTGACGACGCGCATTTCGTCTCCCAGAACCGGGAGTATACCATCTATACCGGCACGCTGCTGGGCGAGAAGGTCTCCGTCTGCTCCACCGGCATCGGCGGGCCGTCCGCCTCCATCGCTATGGAGGAGCTGCACAACATCGGCGCGGATACCTTTATCCGCGTGGGCACCTGCGGCGGCATCGATCTGGACGTCCGCAGCGGCGACGTGGTGGTGGCCACCGGCGCCATCCGCTTCGAGCATACCAGCCGGGAGTACGCGCCCATTGAGTACCCCGCCGTGGCGGACTTCGAGGTGACCACCGCGCTGGTGCAGGCAGCCAAGGCGCTGGGCAAGCGGACACAGGTGGGCGTCGTCCAGTGCAAGGATGCGTTCTACGGCCAGCACAGCCCTGCCAGGATGCCGGTGTCCTACGAGCTGCTGAACAAGTGGGAGGCGTGGAAGCGTCTGGGCGTCAAGGCCAGCGAGATGGAGAGCGCCGCATTGTTCGTGGTGGCGGACGCGCTGCGCTGCCGCTGCGGCAGCTGCTTCCATGTGATCTGGAACCAGGAGCGGGAGGCCGCGGGCCTGGATCAGGACATGAGCGAGGACACCACCTCCGCCGTGCAGGTGGGCGTGGAGGCGCTGAAGCTGCTGATCCAGCAGGATCGCGCCGGCAAGTAAATACAGATAAAGATAAGGAGAAATACATATGATCTGGTCTATTATCGTGGGCGGCGTCATCGGCTGGCTGGCCGGTAAGCTGATGAAAAGCAAGGGCGGCATCCTGCGCAACATCATTCTGGGCATCGTGGGCAGCGGCGTGGGCAACTGGCTGGCAGGCGCCATCGGTCTGGTGGCCCGGAACTCGCTGGGCTCGTTTCTCATCGGCGTGGGCGGCGCCTGTGTGGTGATCCTCATCTGCCGGTGGCTGTTCAAATAAACAGGTAAATTGATGAAAAAGCCGCTTCTGTCATGGAACAGAAGCGGCTTTTTGCAACAAAATTTGAATTTCCTCTTACATTTTGCCGAAAAATGTGCTATACTATTACCAATAAATGTAAGACGCATGAGGTGCATGGCCGTCGGGCCGTGCTTTTTTCAGTGTTTTGCGGTGTGTTTTTGTTGTGTAGAGAGAGGAGCAGTCATGTTTACAGCAGGTGATCTGGTGGTTTACGGCGGCGAGGGCGTCTGCCGGGTGGAGAGCGTCGGCACGCCCGATACGTCGGGCTATGACAAGACGAAGGAATACTATACCCTTGCGCCGCTGTACCGCTCCGGACAGGTGATGACGCCGGTGGACACGCGGGTGCTGATGCGCCCTGTCATGACGGCGGAGGAGGCTGCCGGTTTTCTGGCGGCGCTGCCCCAGCTGCCGCCGGAGGCCCCGGAGGGGCCGGGCCAGCGGGCCGCCAAGGATCACTATCACGCGGTGGTCACCTCCTATGACTGCGGCCGCATGGCCGCCATGATCAAATACGCCTGCCGCCGCCGGCGCTGGGCGCGGCAGCACAACCGCAAGATCAGCCAGCTGGACGAGCGGTACCTGCGCCGGGCGGAGGAGCAGCTGTACGGCGAGTTGGCGGTGGCGCTGGGAGTAGACCGGCAGGAGGTCTGCGCCTACATCCAGCGGGACTATCCCGCGTGGCCGGAGGGGTAAAA
>CAVHKA010000143.1:0-5300 GCA_963636325.1 Agathobacter sp.
TCCAACTGGGACCCCTACGGCAACACCGGCGGCATCTCCATCGCCGTGGCCTCGCTGGACAGGGGCTATACCGACGAGGACGGCGTCTTTACCAACAAAGGTGAGGACGTGGTCAATGACCTGCGGGAATCCACCAGCATCAACTGGGTCATCGTAGACAGCGAGAAACAGGCCAAGGACGGCGTCTATGCCGGGGATTATTACGCCGCCGTGGTCATCGACAAGGACTTTACCTATAAGATGTTCCACATGCTGACGGAGTGGACGGGCAAACCCTCCATCACCTACTATGAAAACGCCAAGAAAAACGCCGTGGCCACCAAGATTACCGATACCGCGGTGGAGAGTCTGAAGCGCACCATCAACGAGAACTATCTGGATGTGGTCATCGGCCGGGTCATGACCCAGGCCAACCTGCTGGCCGCCGATCTGACGGAGGATGATCCCGAGGCGGCGGTGAAGGGCCTGTTCTATCAGGTGCAGGATCTGCTGGCGGGCTGCCGGGCCACCATGGACGCCTTTGAGGCGGCCAAGGACAACAGCACCATCGACATTGATCCGGGAAAGCTGGCCCAGACGATCCAGAACATCAACAGCAATCTGCCGGATACCGGAAAGTTACAGCAGACTGTGGCGGAGCTCGACCGGATGATCTATACGGCGCTGCAAAAGGTGCAGCGGGCGCTGGACAAGATCCAGCAGGCTGCGGCCGACGACAGCAAGCTTCAGGAGGCCCGCAAGGCCATCGAGGAGGCGGCCGCCGCCATGGGACAGCTGGGCGACCAGCTGACGGCGTGGGCGGACCGGCTGGAGCAGCAGTCGACAGGCCATGTGGCCGCCAAGCTGGCACGGGATATCGCCGCCAAGTGCTATCAGCTGCAAAGCCGTCTGGCGGCGCTGCCGGATAACGAGGACTTACAGACCGCCATCCGCGACTGCAAGGATATCATCGCCGCCATCGGCAATATGACCGGCAAGCTGACGCCCACCGCCGATGAGCTGCGCAAGGAGCTGGAGAACGTCATGGGTCAGGTCTCCCGCACTATGGAAAGCGTGAAGGAGCTGAGCGACGATGCCCGCGCCGTCCGCGACGCGATGGCCGACACGGCGCTGGCGCTGGATGAGACCATGGCGCTGCTGCGGCCCGCCGCCGACCGGCTTTCTCAATCGGTGTCCGAGACCATCGACAAGCTGCAAAACCTGACCGCCGACGAGTATATGGATATCCTGCTGGATATCCTCAGCGGCGACCCGGAGGAGTACGGCCGGTACTTCTCCCAGATGGTACAGACCACCGTGACCCCCATCTATCCCATCGAGAACTACGGCTCCGCCATGGCCCCCTTCTATACGGTGCTGGCCATCTGGGTGGGCGGCGTCATTCTGGTGGCCATCATCAAGCCCCACGCCCGGCGGGACGGTCTGATCGACCCCAAGCCCCGTGAGCTGTATTTCGGCCGGTACATCATCTTTTTCCTGCTGAGCCAGATCCAGGCAGCGATCATCATCACCGGCGACCTGCTGATTTTGAAAATACAATGCCTGCATCCGGGCCTGCTGTATCTGACCGGCGCGCTGACGGCCCTGACCTTCAGCCTGCTGATCTACTCGCTGGCCCTGTCCTTCGGTGACGTGGGCAAGGCCATCGTGGTGGTGGTCATGGTATTGCAGATCGCGGGCTCCTCCGGCACCTTCCCCATTGAGCTGCTGCCGGAGGTCTATCAGAAGATCTACCGCTTCTTCCCCTTCCCCTATGCCATCGACGCCATGCGCGAGTGCATCTGCGGCCTGTATGGCGACTACTATATCACGCAGCTGTTTTTCCTGATGCTGTTCTGCGCCGCGGCGCTGCTGATCGGCCTGCTGGTGCGGCGGCCCTTCATGGGATTGAACCATTTCATGGAGGCCAAGCTGGAAGAGACCGAGCTGTTTTAAGGAGGTGCAGAGTCCCATGACACTGGAAGAAAAGTATCATCAGCTGTATGACCGGCTGCTGGAGGAAGTGGCGGCCCTGCACAAGAGCAATCAGCACCGCATCCGTGTGGGCATGCGGGCGCTGGTGATCGTCACCGTGGGCCTTCTGCTGCTGATGTTTCTGGCGGAGGGCAACAAGGTCTTTACCCTGATCCTGTGGATACTGTCTATGTTCGCCCTGTCGGCGTATCTCATCGGCGTGGAGTACATGGACTATGAGCTGCAAAAGAAGCTGCAGGACATCACCCAGGAGGAGCAGGCCACGCTGGGCCAGCTGATCGCCCTGCCCCAGCTGAGCCGCACCGCCCGCCTGCCCCAGCTGCTGAAATGGAAGGGCGAGGAGCAGGCCGAAGAAGATGCGCAGACGGCGGAGAACGCCCCCGCGGAGAACGAAAATCGTGCCGTCACCCTGCCCATGCCCAAGGAGGGTGCCCGCCCTGTAGTGGTGGACGGCCCCGCCGCCATTCCGCTGGATATGGATGCCATCCTGAAGTCCGATCCCCAGAAGATGGCCGCCGATCTGGCGCAGCTGGCCCAGGCGCTGCAAGCCCTGTCGGCCGACCTGACCGCCAGTGGTGAGAAAGCGGCGGACAGCAAGGAGGTGGATCAATGATCAAGCGCATCGGAAGCATCTTCCGGGCTGACTGGCAGCGGCTGACCGCCAGTGTGGTGGCCGTTGTGGTAATGCTGGGCCTGTGTCTGGTGCCCTGCCTGTACGCATGGTTCAACATCCTCTCCAACTGGGACCCCTACGGCCCCGCCTCCACCGGCAACATCAAGGTAGCCGTGGCCAACGAGGATGCGGGCTGCGAGATCCTGGGCCTGCACCTGAACATCGGTGAGCTGGTAATGGAGGGCCTTCAGACCAACGACCAGATGGGCTGGGTCTTCCTGGAGGATCAGGAGACCGCTCTGGACGGCGTGTACGCCGGCGACTACTATGCCGCCCTGGTGGTGCCGGAGGAATTCACCGCTGATTTCGTCAGCTTGCTGGATGGTGAGCTGGAGCATCCTCAGATCCAGTATTATGAAAATGAGAAGAAGAACGCTATCGCGCCCAAGATCACCGGCAAGGCCAAGACCGCCGTGCAGGAGCAGATCAACAACACCATCATCGAGAAGGTGGCCGGAGCGCTGACCACCGCCAGCTCCGTATTCCAGGCGCTGGGACTGGACGCTGAGGATGTGGCGGCCCGTCTCATCGAAAAATTGCAGGACGCCCAGTGGCAGATGAACCAGCTCAGCAAGATCCTGACCTCACTGGAAAACGTCATGGATAATGCCGACGACCTGCTGATGGCGGCGGCCATCACCGTGGATGACGTCAACGGCGTACTGGTGAACGCCTCCGACACGGTGGGCAGCGTGGGCGACATGATCTCCACCGGCTCCAATATCGCTGACAGCACCGCCAACGATGTGGTGTCCATCCTCAACGCCATCGACAAAAGTCTGGTGGATCTGGAGGATAAGCTGCGCCAGTGGGGCACCGCCGAGGATCCCACACTATTACAGCAGCAGCTCATGCGCCAGATCGACGATGTGATCGCCCGTCTGCAAAATCTGGCGGCGCAGGCGCCGGAGCTGGCGGATAAGATCGACACCGCCATCGTAAAGCTCACCGATCTGCGGGACGCCATCTCCAACGCCGGTGATCTGGACATCAAGGATCAGCTGCTGGACCGTCTGGCGGAGGTTCGCCAGACCATCCGGTCAGCGGCCCTGCAAAGCAACCAGAATGTCAATGACTTCATTCACGAGAAAAATGATAAGGCCCTTGCCGCCCTGCGCTCCATTCAGGAGCTGCTGGGCAGCGGCTCCGGGAAGCTGAACGGCCTGTCCAATACGCTGGACGGCTATGCCGCCGCCATGGAACAGTCCCAGTCCACGCTGGCGGCAGGCGCCACGCTGGCGGACACCGTGTCCGGCTATCTGGCGGACATAGAGGCGGATGTGCGCCGCATCACCGACAGCTCGGCCTTCCGGGAATTTACGGATATGCTGGAAAACAATCCGGACGGGCTGGCGGACTATCTGGCCTCCCCTGTGCAGTTGAACACCGAGATCGCCTATGAGATCGGTGACTACGGCTCCGCCATGTCGCCCTACTACATTATGCTGGCGCTGTTCGTGGGCTCGCTGCTGACGGCGGTGATGATCAAGGTGCCGGTGACCCAGCCCCAGTTCCTGGGCTATCGGGCCGTGGAGCGGTACTTCGGCCGGTTCGTGCTGTTCTTCTTCGTTGGAATGGCCCAGGCGCTGGTGACCGCTTTCGGCTGCCTGTACTTCGTGGGCATCCAGTGCGTGGAGCCTGCCCGGTTCGTGCTGGCCTGCTGCATCTGCTCGCTGAACTTCGCCATGATGAACTTCGGTCTGGTCTACGCCCTGGACAACGTGGGCATGGCCGCCGCCGTCATCATCATGGTCATTCAGGTGGCGGGCTCCGGCGGCTCCTACCCCATCCATGTGCTGCCCATGCTGTTCCAGAAGCTTTATTTCCTCATGCCCTTCCACTACGGCATGGACATGATCCGCGAGACCATCGGCGGCATGTACGGCCATACCTACCGCGACTGCGCCCTGATCCTGCTGGGCATGTGCGTGATCTTCACGGTGTTCGGCCTGCTGGTATACTACCCGGCCCGGAAGCTGAACGCCGCCATTGCCGAGAGCAAGGAGCACTCCGGCATCATGTAACAGAAAAAAATGACAGCCGCATGGCTTTGCCATGCGGCTGTCATTTGATTTTCGTCTGCCGGAGCGACAGCATCAGATGTTGACGCTGGTATGCTCCTGAAGATCGGGCTTGCTCAGCTCGGTGCAGCGGTCGTACTCCACCTGCATCACGGCAGAAATGGTATGGCGGCCGTAGTCGTCCAGCTTGGCATACTGGGTCAGCAGCTTCTCGGTGTCGTCGGTCAGATAAAAGGCGGCGTCATCGCCCAATGCCTTGATCCCCAGCACCTTGCACAGCCGCAGCACTGTGTCAAAGCTGGAACCTCCCACACCGTTGTGCAGCGCGCTGTTCACAGTGGACAGAGGTACGCCCACCGCAAAAGCGAACTGCCGCACGCTTTTGTACTGCTTGCCGATCTCTTCGCGGATGATCTTTGTTAGATTGTCCATGGTCTCCCGTCCTTTACTATCACGTTTTCGGTTGTGCAGTTTCCAATTTTAGGCAAATTTATTATATCACGGCTATTATTTTTAGCAAGATACAAAGTACAGTTTACAAGGGACTACACAGGGTAGGTATCTGACGGGAGGGGTTCCGCCCGTCAGATTTTCCATGTGATGTTCAAGCTGTCGCTTGTGGCGGCTATGGT
>CAVHKA010000144.1:0-5298 GCA_963636325.1 Agathobacter sp.
CCTTCTGATCCTGGGGACGGCCTTCGTTGACGGCGGTGTAGCGCAGGGGGTCGCCTGCGGGAGCCTCGATCTTGATGACCTCGGCGCCCAGATCGGCCAGATAGCGTGCGCAGCAGGGCGCGGCGATGAAGGTGGCCAGCTCGACGACCTTGATGCCCTCCAGCGGGCGTTTGATCTCACTCATGGGTTTTGGTTCCTCCTATATTGTTTTTTTGCGAAATTACATGGTCAGCATGTCGCGGAAGGTCTCGATATTGGTGCGGGCCTGCTCGAACTGCACCATCTGGCGGTCGATCTCCACCACGGTGACAGGGATACCGGCGGCCTCGCAGGCCTTCTTGATCATGACGTAGTCGAATTCCTCGGGGTCGCAGAACTTGGTCATGGCCACCAGCACGCCCTTGGCGCCGCGGGCCTTGGCGGTGTCCACGATCCACTGGATGCGGGGCTTGGCGGCGTTATACAGCACGGAGCAGTTGTCCATGTCGGCAAACTTCTGGGCCAGGGCGGTCAGGGCATCGTCACCGGCGGGCACGTCGGTGCGGTACTGGCGGGACTGGGCGGCCACGTCGTCAGCCACGATGTGCAGGCCCAGATCGTCCAGAATGGCGTTGAAGCCGGGGGCGTCGGTCAGGATGCCGGACAGCAGGATGGGGGTCTTTTCCGCGGCGGGGGTCTGGGCCTCCAGCGCGGCCAGCAGCTCCTCGATGAGGGCGGTGTGCTCCTCCTTGGTCATGAAGAAGGCGGACTTGAAGGCATCGCTGCGCTGGGCGGCGGTGACCTCGGGATGCTTGGCCAGCACCTCGTCCAGCTTCCGCATGGCGGCGTTGTGGCGGTTATACACGGCGTTGGAGGCCGCCAGCTTGGCGTCGTCAAATTTGCCGCCCAGCTTCTCCAGATCGCGGATCACGCGCTCGTAGCCGGCCTTGGTGAAGGCCACGCCGTAAGCGGGCTTGCGGTTCTGGGGATAGGTCATGGGGATGAAGGGGATGGAGGGAACGGCATACTTCCAGTTCTCGCCCATGGTTTTCAGGGTATCGCACAGGGAGGGGATCACGATGGCGGAAGCGCCGTCGTACATGCCGTTGATGCCCAGCTCCAGCGCGGACTGCACGATGGAACACAGGAAGGCGGGACAGTATTCCTTGGCCCGGCGCAGCTCAGTATCCGCGCCCCAGGCGCCCATGGGGACGAAGCCCATGGAATGGATCAGCTCGTCGGGGGTATAGACGGGAGCGCACAGCACGATCTTCTTGCCCTGGGCCAGATATTTGTCCATCTGGGCCTTGGGATTGGCGGCAACTTCATGCAGCTTGGCAAACAGTTCGTTGGTGGTCATGTTCAGTTGGCTCCTTTCTGCTCTTTATTGGCTTCCATGATCTCCATGAGGCCCTGGACACGGGTGTCATACTGGGCTTCGGAGAAGTTGCGGGGATCGGCCTGGTCGCCGTCGAAGCTGGCCACGGGGATATCGCAGGCCTTGCCCACCTGACGGCCCATCTCATACATGAAGCCGCTCCACAGCTTGCAGGAACGGTTGGTATGGATCAGCATGCCCTCCACGTGGTTGTCCTTGCACAGCTTGATGCGCTTGTCGCGGGACTTTTCCAGATTGATGGCGTTGGGCACGGAGCAGTAAGCCTTGATCATACCCTCAAAGGAGTCGTAATCGTAGCCGAAGGCATCGGCGTAAATGGTGGTGACCATGTTGATGCCGCGGGACTTCAGACCGGTGGAGGTGGCCCGCAGGTAGGGCCAGCAGGCGATACCCTCGAACAGGATGCGGTACTTCTCCTCGGTGCGGAAGGTGGAGGTGCCGTTCTTGTGGTTCTCCATGTACTCTTTATACAGAGTCTCCATGGCATCGCCGGAGCACTCCTTGCCGCGGGCGGTGACCATGACGGCCATGTGGTTCAGTAGGTCGAAGCCGTTGAAGGGGGAGGGTACGTACTTGGCGCAGCCGGTGGCGGCCAGCCATGCGCGGGAGGCGCGGCAGCTGAAGCCGGTGACTTCCTGGAACTTATCGTCGTCCCACTTCAGGTCAAACAGGTTCTCCAGCTGGTGGACAGCGTCCCAGAACTGGGCGGAGACGTACTGTACCTGCGCGTCGGACACGTCGTAGTCGGGGTTGAAGGGGATATCCAGCATGATCATGGGGATATTCAGCTCCTGGGCCAGATTCTCGTACCACTTGATCATGCAGTTGCAGATGTTGTTGCAGCACAGCACCACGTCGGGCATGGCCACATCCTGCTCGGGACAGGATTTCAGATTGGCGTAGGCCAGAGAGATGCGGGCGTAGGCGCAGATGTCGTTGGAATAGCCTTCGGCCTCCGCCACATTGCACATGCGCTCACCGGCGCCGCGGGCGGCGATACCGGCTGCCTGATTTTCGGGATAGACGGTGGCGATGCCCAGCGTCTCAGGGATCTCAACGGGGAAGTTGCTGGAGACCCATGCTACGGGGATGCCCTTCTTCTTGGCCTCAATGGCGTCCACAAAGGCGTCAGCGGCGATCTTGCCCAGTTTGTACTTGGCGGAATTGGGGTCCACCGGACGAGGGGCCTTTTTCACTTCTTCTGCCATGTTTTTTCCTCCTTGTTCTTTCCTCATACATATATAAATTGTATTTGCTCACTTACTTATTGGCCTGCTTCCATGCGTACAGGGCCGCGCCGATGGCGCCGAAATACTGGGCCAGCGGGTCATAGGAGATCTCCACGTCCAGCGCCTGGGCCATATAGCGGCGCACCGCCTCGTTGCGGGCCACGCCGCCGGACATGCACACGCGCTCCACGATCCCGGCCCGGCGGGCCAGAGACGCCACGCGGGTGGCCACGCTCTGACAGATACCGGCCACCAGATCGGGCCGCTTGACGCCGTTGGCCAGCTGGCTGATGACCTCCGATTCGGCAAACACCGTGCAGGTGCTGGAAATGGCGGCGGGGGAATCACTCTGGGCGGCGATGGCACCCAGATCGTCGATGTCCAGCCGCAGGATGTTGGCCATGACCTCCAGAAACCGGCCGGTTCCAGCGGCGCACTTGTCATTCATGATGAAGTTGCTCATGCGGCCGTCCGGGGTCAGGGAGATGATCTTGGCGTCCTGTCCGCCGATGTCGATGACCGTCCGCAGGTCGGGGAATACGAAGCGGCCCCCCAGCGCGTGGCAGGTCAGTTCGCTGACCTCACCATCGGCCCCCTCGAACTTGTTGCGGCCATAGCCGGTGACGATGACCCGGGCCATGTCGGCGCGGGTAAGGCCGCTGGTCTGCCACAGCTCCGTCAGGGCGTCCTCCGGGCCGTCGGTGCCCAGACCGCCCAGCTGTAAGCTTTTGGCGGCGATGGACGCGCCGTCCTTCAGGATCACACACTTGGAGGTGGTGGAACCGATGTCAATGCCCAGCGTATACATATGCGATGTCCTTTCTGCCGTGGGGTGGTTCAACTGGTCTTACCAGTCTAACAACATTATACGGCCTTGTGAAATTTGTGTCAATTATGGGTTTTGCCAATTCTTTAACAATTCTTTGTGGATTATACCGAGTTGCAGTTTAAATGAGCAAAGTGTCCAGCGATTTTTGACGCAAAAAGTGCCCGCTTTTGGCGGGCAGTTTTTGGGGAAAAAGAATGGTACACTTCTTTGGACCCCTCTGACGAGGGGGCTGTCGAGCGTATGCGAGACTGGGGGAGAGAAGAAAAGATGGGGCAGTGCAAATCCAGATGGATGCTACGGCGGCATAGCCGCCGAGATCGGAGGCTAAAAACATGCCACCAGCATGTTTTCTTAACGCCCCGACCCCGCCCTACGGATGCGTGATACGGCGGGCCGACAGAGTCGTCGGCCCCTACGGATGGTACGACTGTCCCGCCGCGTTAGGATAACCCTTCCAGATCGTGCTTGTCCAGATGCATTTTGCGCCACTGGCGGGGCAGGCCCGGCGCGATCAGCGGAAACACATTGTCGGTGTTGGCGGTGGGCTGGATGTTATAGGTGCCGTACATGTTGATCAGGCCTTTTACGTTTTCCGGCGGCGAGGAAAAATCGTGGACGTCCGGCGTGGCGTCATGGGGAAAGGGCTTGCGGTTCTTGGACATAAAAAATCACCTCTACCCTTAGTATGGGCAGAGGCGGGGAAAATGATAGCTGGTTATTTTTTGTAGATCTCGGCGTCGAAGTCCCGGACACGCTCGTCACGCTTCACGTCCTGCACATAGACCACATTGGTTTCGTCAAAGGCCAGACGCATGGCGAAATCCTTGGCCTCGTAAATATCGTTGGTCTGGAAAAAGTCCCGGAACTCGTCCTCGTTGACGCGGCGCCACATGATATGGAAGCGGTAAGGATCCATGGGTGTCCTCCTTGTAAAAATGGGGGTGTATTTTTCAGTATATCGCGTTGCGGAGAAAAAAGCAACGGTAGCTTTCGCTAAAATTCGGAAAAATATTTCTACATCCATTCTCTGGGTGAATTTGGAAAAATCGCTTTCCTCGGAGCGGCAGATGGAGTATAATACCCACCATATTGAATAATGGGGGAATATGGGGATGAAACTGGGTTTTGACAACGAGAAATATCTGACCATGCAGGCGGAGCACATCCGCCAGCGCCGCGCGCAGTTCGGCGGCAAGCTGTATCTGGAGTTCGGCGGCAAGCTGTTTGATGACCATCACGCCAGCCGGGTGCTGCCGGGGTTCCAGCCGGACAGCAAGATCCGCATGCTGGGCACCATGAAGGACGAGGTGGAGATCGTGGTGGCCATCTGCGCCGGAGACATCGAAAAGAGCAAGATGCGGGGCGACCTGGGCATCTCCTATGATGAGGACGTGCTGCGGCTCATCGACGTGTTCCGCTCGCTGGGCTTTTATGTGGGCAGCGTGGTCATCACCCAGTACGCCGGCCAGCCCAATGCCGAGGCGTTCATCAAGCGGCTGGAGTCCCTGGGCGTGAAGAGCTACAAGCACTATCCCATCGCCGGGTATCCCTCCGACGTGGCCCATGTGGTGTCCGACGAGGGTCTGGGCCGCAACGAGTACATCGAGACCAGCCGCAGCGTGGTGGTGGTCACCGCGCCCGGCCCCGGCAGCGGCAAGATGGCCACCTGTCTGAGCCAGCTGTATCACGAGCACAAGCGGGGCATCCGGGCGGGCTATGCCAAGTACGAGACCTTCCCCATCTGGAACCTGCCGCTGAAGCATCCGGTCAATCTGGCCTATGAGGCCGCCACCGCCGACCTGAACGACGTGAACATGATCGATCCCTTCCATCTGGAGGCCTACGGCAAGACCACCGTCAAC
>CAVHKA010000145.1:0-1220 GCA_963636325.1 Agathobacter sp.
GTATAGTACAGGCCCACCTGCTGCTCCGTAAGCTCCACGCCTGCGGGATACAGGAAGCCGCGGGGACGCAGGCCGTCCTCGGCAAAGCGCTCCCGTCCGTCTGCCAGCGCCTGCAGCAGGGCGTTTTCGTCCGCCGCCTCGGCAAGCGCGGCCGCGCCGCCGTCCAGCAGGTCAAGCCCCTGCAGGGACAGCTCCCGCAGCGTATCGGCGTCCAGCGCATCCTGCGTCTCACTCACTGCCAGCGTGGGATACACGCCATACGAGGAAAAGGTATCCACCATGCTCAGGGGCGTCTCCACCTGCGTTTCTTCGTCCGCATCCTCCGGTATCTCCACCGCCGGCACGGTCAGGAAGGACTTCTTTGCCGCCGTGATAAACGTGACAATCGGCCCATCGTAGGCGCGCACGGGCGTTACCAGCTCCGATTCCTCGTAAGACCGCCCAACAGGGACATCCACCGTCTCGGCCGGAGTCTCCTCGTCGTCCGCCAGCGCCATCGGCACCGCATCGTCCTCCACCCCATAAATATCGCCGGTATAGCAGACAATGCGGTGCTCGGTTCCCTCGATCTCCAAAGGTCTCCAGGAAAACGGCACAGCTGTGCCAGCCTCCGCAGCAAGTACGCCGCTGGGAAGCTGCCACAGCATGAGCAGTGCGAGGACCGCGCCCCATATTCTGTGTTTCTTATGCAAGGCGAGGCCCTCCTTTCGGGTCTGCTTTGATCGTAGTTGCGTCTTTTCTGATCCTTAATCCGCCATGTTCAGCACCGTGGCAAGTCCCACGCTGCCGGCAGAATAATACGTCTCCGGCTGGTAGCCCATGATCTGCAGCGTCACGTCTCCGGCCGCCGCCTTTTCGTTGAGCTGCACCCGCTCCACATACTGGCCCGGTTTCAGCAGCCCCGTCTCGCCGATGATCTCATTGTCACTGTTGAGCACCCGCAGCTTGGCCCAGACGGCGTTGCCCGCGTCATTGGTGAAGTACAGCGGCAGGCTGCCGTTGCTGTCGGCGTTCAGCACGCCGCAGACGTGGACATTGTAATCCTCACTGATGGACAGAGCCGCCCAACCCAGCGCCGCATCCACCGCAGGCGTTCCGTCCACGGCAGCGGTATCAAACTCCGGCGGCACGAAATCGCCGGTATTTTTGCCGGTATTATACTCCTGCTGTACGCTGCTGCCGCCGGCCAGATGGCCGCCGTCCTTGTTCCAGTCGATCCA
>CAVHKA010000145.1:1230-2686 GCA_963636325.1 Agathobacter sp.
CCAGATCCAGCGGGCCGCCACCAGAAACGCGATGGCCAGAAGCTCCACGGCAATGATGAGCCGATAGTTCCGCAGGGAGCGCTGCTGCTCCTTCGTGTAATTCACAGCCTGAGACATGGGTGTTACCTCCTGAAATCGCGTTGTGCAGTGCAGAATATGCAGGATTCTTTCTCGGCAAAAGGCAGCGCGAAACCGCCGCCCTTTGCCCAGCCCCGGAGCCTGCGCTCCGGGGTGGGGTTCGTGGTCATGATGGTCTATGCTTGGCTTAGCCGTTGTCTTCTGTGACCGTGATATGCCCGATCGCGCCGGTTTCCAGTTCACTCTCTGTCGGCGTACCGGACAGCGTGCAGACCATGGTCTTCGAGGTGTGTGCCGGAATGGTGACGGGGTCACCGGCCGCAGCAAACTCCTTGCCGTCCACCACCAGCTTCAATGCGCTCTCTGCGGCGCCATCTGTTCTCTCCAGCTTGATGGTATAGGTCTTTGCCGCGCTGGTGGAGTTGATGAAGTAGATACTGCCGTTGGCCACGGTGATGGTGTCGTCCTCTGTCACCGTGAAGCTCCTGCTGCCGGCGGCATGACGCCACGCGAAGGAATCCACCGGCTTCCAGCTGGCCGTCTTGCCGTCTGCGTCGAACGTGTAGACGGCCGCGTTGCGGACCCACTCAAAGCTCATGTCGCCCATGTAGTAGCCCTCCAGCGCCGTGGTAGGCATCTGGGTCACAATGCTGACGGTGCTGTTGGCCTGCAGGTCCGTCACAGCAAGGGACAGCTTGTCCGCCGCGGGACGCACCGTGCAGTTGCGGGAGTCAACGCTCTTGATGAGCCTGCCGTCGGCGGGATAGTAAGTCCAGGTCTTGTTGGCGGCATTGTAATGAGTATCCTGTGCGGGTTTGTTCGTAGGCTCTGAGCTTTCGTGGTCCACATACACAGCATCGCTGCCGCTGATGTAGGGGTACTGCGTCACACCACCATCCACCGACCAGGTGAGGGATGCATCGTAGGGTACGAGGGTGAAAGAGTATGTCTTCACGAAGTTATTTGTCGATGTGTCTGGTTCACTCTCGCAGCTCTTTGCATCCGCACCCACCTTATCTTTCCAATAGGCATTAGAAATGTAGTAGTGCTCACCAGCAGGAATCGTGAACTGCGGACAATAGCCTGCTGTTGCGCTCTCGCTGAACGCCTTGTAGGCCCAGCTGGTCCACTTGGTGAACGGACTGGTCTCGACCTGATAGCAGCTCACCGCTGTGTTGTTCTGCTGGCTCTGCAGGAAGGTGACCTGCTGCTCCGTCTCGTCACCGACGGTCCACTTCCAGATCGCGATCCGCTCGTAGCTGTCCAGCGTCAGCTCGACGGTGGTATCGGCCTCCACGCCGGTCAGCGTGCAGCCACAATCAAGTCTGCCGCTGTTCCAAGGATCCAGCGGGATCGCCACCTCGTCCTTCTCCAGTCC
>CAVHKA010000145.1:2696-4149 GCA_963636325.1 Agathobacter sp.
CGTTTCGTGTTGCCCTCAACACAGAAATTGATGTCTTCACCGTTTGCAGCGTTCTTACCGTTCTCCGCGGCGCAGAACTTCTCCAGCACAGCGCCCTTCTGGTCCACGAAGGTCACATCATAGGCGTAGGGCACCAGATTGACCGTCACTGTTGCGCTGGGCATATCTTCGTTCAGAGTCGGCTGACTTCCCCAGTACTCAAGAGACCAGACATTGCCGCTGTACGGCGCTGCGCCCATCCAGTCCTCTACCTTCGTACTCCCTCTGTCAGTGGACAGCACTGGATTCGGCTGATCGCTGCTAAGAACGTATCGCTGACCCGCCGGAATCGTGTACACAATACCCGCTTCTGCCGAATTAAGGCTGCCGAATGCAGCGTAGTACCACCCCTCCGTGCCGTTGCTGCGCAGTGTGCGGTAGCAAGTGCAGTCACCGTACATTCCCTCGTAGGTTTTTCCATTCCGCTGATCCGTCAGATACTCCGTGTAGGAAAGGTCTGCCGGCACGTTGGCTGCGCCGGTTACGGCAGCATTCCACTGCCACACGGCCACATAGGACTGGAACGTGAGCTTGATGTTCACCTCTTTGCCCGTCAGCTTGACCTCCGCATCGGCAGGCAGAATGGTGCTGACAGCCTGTGTCTCCTTATCAGCCAGTGTGCCCCCGTCGATTCGATACTGAGAAACGATGTATTTGCCGCTTCCCTCGGGCGCAGGTGTGTAAACGGTGTCGTTCGGAAAGAACGGGGTGATCGTCGTCTTCGCGGTGGTATCACCGTTGACCGTGGTGATCGTGCCGCTCACCTTGTGTGCATAGGTGGTGATGGCGATATTGACTGTGACATCGCTATACACGTTTGTCACTGTGATCGCATCCGTCACATCCGTGCGTTCCTTCACGGCAATACCGGTCCCTGAACCATAGGTGACTCCACCCTCCAGCGCCACGGTCTGCCACACGCTGCCGGTCTGGTCCAGTGTGTATGTCGCTTCGCTGCTGTCGGTAAGCTTCACCTTGGTGGTGGCTGCCGTGCCGCCATCTACCGTAACGCTCCATGTCACGGACCGGTTGGCGCTGTAACGGACGGTGACCACCGCATTCTCTGTGATACCCATAACGCGGACAACGCGGGGATCCGTGCCCGTCACGGAGCTGGTCGTACTCGGGAACTCGCTGCCATTTGCTTTCTTGACCGCAACGCTGTTGCTGTCAATGACAGCGCCCTGCGCCGCAGTGCGGGAGGCCTCCGCCTCGCCGGTGGCGAGGTAGCTCAGGAAAACGCTTGTGATCTTATCGTTTTCTGCAATGTTGGCAAAGTTCCAGCGAACCGTGTGGTCGTACTGCTTGACCGTGACGGTGATGGTGCCGTCCGCCGTGATATTGGACAGCTTCACATCGGTGCAGCCGTCCGTCACTGCGTTGGCGAGCTTGGTCTTGCCATCGTCCACTGTGG
>CAVHKA010000145.1:4159-5295 GCA_963636325.1 Agathobacter sp.
GTAATGGCATAGCCGTCCGGCGCCCGGAAGGAAGCTGTGCCGTCAATGGAGTAGAGCTTCTCCGGCGTAAGACCGGTGACTGGCTTACCCGCGGCGTCCACATAGTTGACGTTCAGCGTGTAACGGGTCCAGTTGTAGGTGCTATTCCCCGCCGGCACCGCCTTGTAGGTGGCCTTCTCGAAGGCAGTAACTGCCCCGTCATTCACCATCGGCCCGGAGGGATCCTGCCAAGCGGAAGATGTTGCAACACCCCCCGTTTTTCCATCCCCTTCTGCCTCTTCAATTGCTTTCTGCGCCGTTGTAGGCAGTGTATTCACCACTACCCTGGCATTGGGGCCCACTGCCGTCAGCCCTGACTGATGGTTTGTACTGAAGGACAACACACCGTTCACTGTTAAAGTGCCCGCAAGGTTCAGCTGTGCATCACCAGTGGGTGCTATCGTTTGATTGGATTTATCCACAATACCGGTAGCTTCTATGCGGCGACGAAATCTGTTGTTGGACCATGCCTTCTGATAATCGTCTTCCCCATAGAAATACAGCGCCGCGTTTTTCCCGTTGGAGATTTCAAGCGCAGCGCCTTCTTCGACCGTCAGAGACGCGCCGGGCAGGAACTTCAAACCATTATTCGTGGTTAGCTTACTGCCGCTTTTCACGGTGATGGGCATATTATCGCTGCTGAACTTCCCTTGGGCCACGCTGCGGCGCGGGCGGGATTTTCTGCGGGAGCAGCTGCACGCCGACCAGATCGCGCTGTATCATCTCCCCTTTGCGGAGGATGATACCGAGGGCTTCCGCGCGGCGGCAGATCGCGCCGCACAAAGCCTATCCGGCGTCGGGGCTGTCCATGTGCTCGACGATCGCTTTCAAGCCCTGTTTATCCCAGATGAAACGCAGCCGGACCCGTATGGCGGATAAAAAAACAAAAGACGTCCTGTTTTCCAACGAAAACAGGACGTCTTTGCGCTGCCGTGCAGCGGTATTTTGCGGCGCTGTTGGGTTACGGCGCGGCGGCTTGCAGGAACTCCCGAATCCGCTCCACACCGGCATAGAGCGTGGGCTGCTCATCCCAGACCACCAGTGTGGGGGCCAGCGTCAGACCCAGCGCAGCGACCTCGGAGGGGTGCTGCTCCGCG
>CAVHKA010000146.1:0-5253 GCA_963636325.1 Agathobacter sp.
CGCCTCCATCAAGGTGGCCGGCGACCAGTTCAACGAAGCCATCGTCAAGTATATGCGCCGCAAGCACAATGTGCTGGTGGGCGAGCGTACCGCCGAAATGATGAAGATGCGCATCGGCTGCGTGTTCCCCAAGGAGGAGGAGACCTCCATCGACGTGAAGGGCCGCTGCCTGCTGACCGGTCTGCCCAAGACGCTGACCATCACCTCCACCGAAATGCTGGAGGCGTTCGAGGAGCCGGTGGAGCGCATCCTGGAGGCCGTTCACGGCGTACTGGAGCGCACCCCGCCCGAGCTGGTGGCCGATATCTCCGATAACGGCATCGTCATGACCGGCGGCGGCAGTCTGGTGGATGGCTTTGACAAGCTGATCACCGCCCGCACCGGCATCCACACCATAGTGGCCGAGGACGCTATCTCCTGCGTGGCCGAGGGCACCGGCAAGAGCCTGGATTCCTTGAACTCCATGACCGACGGCACCGTGAACCTGAGCCGCAGACGGCAGATGAACTGAGCTTCGCTCTGGTGCAAAATCTTGCGATTTTGCACCAATTAGGTTGCGGCCGACTGCGCGCGTCAATCGTGCGTTGCAAATTTTGACGGATGCTACGGCGGCATAGCCACCGAGATCGGATGCTAAAAATATGCCACCGGCATATTTTCTTAACGCACCGACGCCAGAAAAATGATTTGATTTTTTCGCGGCGTCCGCGCCGCGAACTCTGCGAGGCTTTTTGATATTGTCATTGAGCGGCGCTGACAGTCTTACTATCATAAGAACGGCCATTTCATCATGGCCGTTCTTTTCATTTTTTCTTGACGATTGGCGGAAAATAGGCTAGTATGATGCTATAAAGTGCAGGCCACGCAGTGCCCTGCCGTCAAATCATATGAGGAGGCAATATCATGAAGTTTTCCAGCAAGGTTCTGAAATGCGGCCTGTCCCCCATGCGTAAGTTCCACCCCTACGCCGTGGCAGCCGAGGCAAAAGGCAAGAAGATCTATCATCTGAACATCGGCCAGCCTGACATCGAGACCCCCAAGGCTTACTTCGAGGCCGTGCGGCACTTTGACCTTCCGGTACTGGAATACGCGCCGTCCCCCGGCATCCCCGTGTTGATCGACGCCATCCAGAAGTACTATGATGACCTGAACATGCATTTTGAGAAGGGCGATATCCTCATCACCAACGGCGGCAGCGAGGCTTTGCAGATCACCATGAACTGCATCCTGGACGACGGCGACGAGATCCTGATCCCCGAGCCCTTCTATCCCAACTACTACACCATGGCTTATACCTGCGGCGCCAAGATCCACCCCATCCCCACCTCTCCCCATGATGGCTATCACTATGCCGACCGGGCCAAGGTGGAAGCCGAGATCAACGAGCATACCCGCGCCATCATGGTCACCAACCCCGGCAACCCCACCGGCGCCGTGCTGACGCCGGAGGAGATGCGCATGATGGTGGACATCGCCAAGGAGCACGACCTGTTCATCATCGGCGACGAGGCCTACCGCGAGTTCGTCTACGCCGGCGAGCCTCTGCAATCCATGGGCCAGTTCGAGGACGCGGCCGAGAACGTCATCGTCATCGACACCGTCTCCAAGCGCTTCTCCGCCTGCGGCGCCCGTATCGGCTGCATGATCTCCCGCAACAAGGAGCTGATGGCCCAGGCCATGAAGTACGCCCAGTGCCGTCTGTCCGTTCCCACGCTGGATCAGATCGCCTCCGCCGCCCTGTATACCGTTGGCCCCGAGTACTTCGCTGCCGTCCGTGACGAGTATAAGCGCCGCCGCGACACCGTCATGCGCAAGCTGAAGGAGATCCCCGGTGTGGTGTGCGAATGCCCCAAGGGCGCCTTCTACGTCATGGCCGCCCTGCCGGTGGACGACGCCGACAAGTTCCAGATGTTCCTTCTGGAGGAGTTCGACGACCACGGCGACACCGTCATGTTCGCTCCCGGCGAGCCCTTCTATGCCACTCCCGGCAAGGGCAAGAACGAGATCCGCATCGCCTACGTCCTCAAGCAGGAGGATCTGGAGCGGGCCATGGATCTGCTGCGTCTGGGCATCGAAGCCTACAACAAGCGCTGAAATCATCCTGCATACCCGCGAGGGCCGGTCGACTTGACCGGCCCTCTTGCTTTTTTGCGGAAAAACGGGTACAATACCATGGAAAAACAAGCAGCGATAAGGAGCGTTTCATCATGGCATTTCAGGGCTATACCCAGCAGACGGTGGACTTCATGTGGGGCATCCGCTTCAACAACGAGCGGGGCTGGTTCATGGAGCACAAGGACGAATATATCAACACCTTTCTTACCCCGACAAAAGAGCTGGGGGAGCAGGTGTATGACGCCATGCATGCCCTGCTGCCGGACGAGCCGCTGATGCTGAAGGTCTCCCGCATTTACCGGGACGCCCGGCGGCTGTTTGGCCGGGGGCCGTATAAGGATCATCTGTGGTGGTGCATCCGCACCGGCGACAAGGACTGGACGGGCCGTCCCACCTTCTGGTTTGAGCTGGGGCCGGATTATTACAGCTTCGGGCTGGGCTTCTGGTCGCCTGCGGCGGCGCTGATGGAGACCTTCCGCAAACAGATCGACCAGCATCCGCAGGAATTGGAAAAGCTGGTGCGCCAGTTCAACAGGCAGACGGTGTTCACGCTGGACGGCCCGGAGTATGCCCGCGGCAAGGGCCAGACCTCCGACTTACTGCGGCCATGGTATCAGAAGAAGTCCCTCTCCCTCCGCTGGGAGGGGCCACTGGATGAGCGCATCTTCTCGCCCGCGCTGGCGGAGGATATCATCGAGGGATTCAAAACGCTGATACCCTTTTATCACTATTTCAATAAGATCGTGGCGCTGACGCCCCAGCAGGAGCGCACCCGCGGCGAGAACGCATAAAAAAGGATGACGGGAAATTTTCCCGTCATCCTTTTTTATGTCACCATGTCGATGATCTCCTGCATGGAGAACTGCTCCTTGTAGGAGTTCAGCTGACCGTCGATCAGCTCGTCCAGCACCCGCATGCCCAGCAGTTCCACCGGGGCCTTGTCGTCCGTCAGGATGCAGTCGCCGCCGGTGTAGTCCTGTAAATTCTGCGCCACCTTCGCCATCATGTCGGCGTACTTGGCGTTGCTCAGCCGCGCCCGGTTCTCGTCAAAGGTCCGGCGCAGACCGTCGCTATCGGTGCAGAACACCACCGTGTTGGTGTTGGCCGGCACATTCACCGTATAGGTGTGGGCGAACACGCTGGCCATGGTGTCGCACAGGTACTGGTTGATGGAGCCGTCCTGGGCGGAGGTCATGTTCAGATTCACCACCATGACGCCGCCGGGCTTCAGATGCCGCTGCACCTCGGTGAAGAACTCCACGCTGGACAGCTGGAAGGGGATGGTGATGTCCTGATAGGCGTCCACCATGATCACGTCAAACCGCTCCTGCGAGGCGGTCAGATAGGCGCGGCCATCCTCTACCGCCACCTCCACGCTGTCCGGCAGGCCGAAGTACTCCGTGGCGATATCCGCGATCTTCCGGTCGATCTCCGCGCCCTGCACCTTCACTCCTGGGAAATACCGCACGCAGTAGCTGGCATAGGTACCGGAGCCCATACCCAGGATCATGACGCTGCGGCCGTCGTTGTCGCTGCCGTCCATACCCGCCATGCAGGGCGCGGCCAGCGCGTAGTCATAGTACATGCCCGTCAGCTCCGCGTCCTTCCGCTGGATGGACTGGACGCCGAACAGCACATTGGTGGACAGCACCGTGCGCTTGTCGTTGTCCTTCACCTGAAGGTAGTTATAGATAGACTCGTCCTCCAGCGTGATGTCGCTCTCCCAGAAGGCGAAGCTGTAAGTGGGCAGAGTGAAGCACAGCCCCACAATGACCACCGCCGCCACGATACCCTTGATCATCCGCTTCCGGGCAAAGGCGAAATACACGATGCCGATGGCCGCCAGCACCCCGGCGAAGATCAGGAACGTGGCCGCCGTGCCCACGGCGGGGATGGTGATAAAGGTGGGGACAAAGGTGCCGATGATGCTGCCGATGGTGTTCAGGGCGTTGAGACGGCCCACAGTCTTGCCGGTGTCGTCCAGATTATCCACCGTGAACTTTGTCAGCGACGGCGTCACCGTACCCAGCAGCACGCAGGGGAAGGCGAAGATCACCAGACACGCCGCCAGCGCCGCCCAGACGAGGAAGTTTTTTGTCACAAAGGTGGCCAGCAGCAGACTGACTCCGGCGATGAGCCACCGGCCCGCGAAGGGGATCAGGGCGATCCAGATGGCGGCGATGAGGATGCGGCCGTACAGCCTGTCCGGCGAGTTGGTCTTGTCCGCCAGCTTGCCGCCCCACAGGTTGCCGATGGCCATGGCGATCATGATGACGCCGATGATCACCGTCCACACGATTTGCGAGGAACTGAAGTAGGGAGCCATCAGGCGGCTGGCGCCCAGCTCCACCGCCATCACCGACACACCGGCGAAGAACTCGGTGATATACAGGAACCATTTATTCCGCATCAGCTTGTTTTCCATGCTGTGTACCTCCGGTCATTGATGGCAACAGTATACAGATGTCGGACATGTTTGTCAAACCGGACGCAGCAGGAGAGCGCTCCCCCGCCGGGAAGCGCCCTCCTGCTTTTTGTGTATGAAGAATGGAAGGAAAATCAGATTTGATATATGCAAACAAATAACGGATCATTGCCTCGCAGAGTTCGCGTCCGCAGACGCGAAAAAATCAAATCATTTTTCTGACGACATGTGCGTCAGAAAAATTCTTCTCGGCCGCCAGTGTGTCCGAAGGACGCGCGCAGCCGGCCGCAAGCCTTTTTGGCAATGAAATCGTCAGATTTCATGCCAGTTACTTTACGCCCATGGCCAGTTCCGCGATCTGGACGGTGTTGGTGGCGGCGCCCTTGCGCACCTGATCGCCGCAGCACCAGAGGTTCAGGCCGTTATCGCTGGTGAGATCGTCGCGGATGCGGCCCACGAACACGATGTCCTGATCGGAGGTATCCAGCGGCATGGGGTACTGCTTGTTCTGGAGATCGTCCACCAGACGGCAGCCTGCCGCCTTGGCGATGGCGGCCCTGGCGTCGGCCACGCTGATCTTCTCCTTGGTGCGCACCACGATGGACACGCTGTGGCTGCGGACCACGGGGACGCGGACGCAAGTGCAGCTGACCTTCAGGTCCGGCAGGTGCAGGATCTTGCGGCCCTCGTTCTGCATCTTCATCTCCTCGGAG
>CAVHKA010000147.1:0-5191 GCA_963636325.1 Agathobacter sp.
GTCATCAACGAGCTGTTCCGCAAGGGCGCGGACGTGGTGTATGACAAGGCGGACATGCTGCATGTGTCCGGCCACGCCTGTCAGGAGGAGCTGAAGATCATCCACGCCCTGACCAAGCCCAAGTTCTTTATCCCCCTGCATGGCGAGCAGCGCATGCTGCAAATTCATAAGCGGGTGGCGGAGAGCATGGGCATGCATCCCAACAACATCTGTGTGGCCGACAACGGCAGCGTCATCGAGCTGACCACCAAGCACATGAAGTGCGAGACTACCGTTCCCGCCGGCGAAGTGTTCGTGGACGGCGGCGGCGTAGGCGAAGTGGGCGCGGTGGTGCTGAACGACCGGAAGATCCTGGCCGAGGACGGCATGGTGGTGGTGGTCCTGTCCATCTCCAGCCACGATCACCAGCTGCTGTGCGAGCCGGAGATCGTCACCCGCGGCTTCGTGTACGTCAAAGAGTCCGAGGTGCTGATGCAGGAGATGCGCAGGGTGGCCATGGAGGCGGTGGACGAGATGTCCAACCGCCGCCGCAAGGACGACGGCGAGGTGTGCCGCACGGTGAAGTCCGCCGTCAGCAGCTATCTCTATAAGCAGACCAAGCGCAGCCCCATGATCATCCCCATGGTGACGAAGCTGTAAAATAAGCCTCCCTCTGTGAGGGAGGTGGCACGGCGAAGCCGTGACGGAGGGAGAGAATAAATGAAAGAGCGCAAATTCTCTCCCCCAGTCAGCTTCGCTGACAGCCCCCTCTCAGAGGGGGCCTTTTTTCCTCCGCAACCCAAAGTTGCGCGGTAGTTGGTGGCGGCAACGGGCCGTTTCCGGTATCATAAAGGCCATCAAACGCAAAGGAGCGAAACCGATGATGACATGGTATCTGGGCCTGATGGTCCTGGGCGCGGCGCTGATGGCGCTGCTGGTGATGGGAGTGTGGGCATTATGCAGATGATATGCAGAGGTTGCCGTGAAGGAGGTATGGCATTATGAGATTTGCTTCCATCAGCACCCTTCTGATGTTCCTGATAACGGCGGTCGTTGTTGCCGCCATTGTGTATCTGATCGTGCTGCTGATCAAGGCATTGCGGAAATACCTGCGCAGCGGCGAAGTGCGGCAGGAGAACCGGGCGGCGGTGGAGTCCCTGGCCAAGGCGCTGAAGGGTCACCGCGAGCGCTGCCGCATGACCCAGGAGTTTGTGGCGGAGGCCATCGGCGTCAGCCGTCAGGCCGTCAGCAAGTGGGAGACTGGCGCGGCGGATCCCAGCACCGCCAATCTGCTGGCACTGGCCAAGCTGTACGGCGTGTCGCCGGAGGAACTGCTGCGGAACGCCCAAAGCGGGGAAGACGCATAAAAGAGAAAAGCGCTTCGGTCCACAGACCGGAGCGCTTTTGGTATATTTTGATCGGAGAAAAAAATTTCGGGGCAAAATGGGGCTTGCGGAACCGCGGTCCACGGGCTAAAATAGGGAAAAACGCACAAGGGACATAATAGATATGAAAGAGAATACGACCGCATTGACAACAAAACACCGCGTTCTGGACAGCAACGCCCTGAAGCTGATCGCCATCGCGGCCATGACGGTGGATCATCTGGCATGGCTGCTGTTTCCCGGCTATGACAAAGCGGCGCTGCCGATCCTCATGCACATCATCGGCCGGCTCACCTGCCCGGTCATGTGCTTTTTCATTGCCGAGGGCTATCACTATACCCGCAGCAGGCGGAACTACGCCCTGCGGCTGCTGCTGTTGGCGGTGATCTCCCATTTCGCGTATCTGTTTGCCTCCAATGATTTTGTGGACTGGCACTCCTTTATTCCGTTTTATTATGGCTCGTTCCTGAATCAGACCAGTGTGGCGTGGTCGCTGCTGGGCGGACTTGTCATGCTGTGGATCAGCGAGGATAAAAGGCTGTCCATGCCAGTCAGAGTGGCGGGGATCCTGTTGGTGTGCGCGGTGACCTTCCCGGCGGACTGGAGCTGCATCGCGTCCCTCTGCATCCTTTCCATCGGCTCCAACAGGGGCAACGCCAGAAAGCAGATCGCGTGGTGTCTGTTTTATGTGGCGCTTTACGCGGCGGTGTACTTTTTCGCGCTGGATCGGGTGTATGGTCTGCTTCAGCTGTGTGTGGTGCTGGCGATCCCGCTGCTGGGCCTGTATAACGGGCAGCGCGGGAAGAATCCCGGGGTCGACCGTGTGATGAAATGGCTTTTCTACGGGTATTATCCGCTGCATCTGGCGGTGCTCGGACTGGCCCAGTGGCTGATGCGAAAATAAGCGTGCCGCGGCAACAAAAATTACCAAATCACAAAAGCGCATATTGTGCGGACATGAGGGCAATCTAGCATTGCGATACCCAATCGACAAGCGCAAGCTTGATCAACGCAAGAAAGGAGATCACAATCATGTCTGCTAAGAATACCAACAAGCTGAACGTTCCCGAGGCTCGTGCCGCTATGGATAAGTTCAAGATGGAGGCCGCGTCCGAGGTGGGCGTTAACCTGAAGAACGGTTACAACGGCGACCTGACCAGCCGTGAGGCCGGTTCCGTCGGCGGCCAGATGGTCAAGAAGATGATCGAGTCCTACGAGAAGAACCTGTAAATTCCCCGGAGTTTACCAAGACCTTTTCTGATAAAAAGAGCGGCGAAGGAGATTTCGCCGCTCTTTTTCTATGCAGGCGCGCAGAAATGTGCTATACTGGTGGCACACCCTTTCAAAGGAGGCCGCGCCATGCATCTTTTCGACCATCTGCGCACTGTGAACACCCACCGCCGTCTGGTGCGGCACTACTGCCTGAAGCTGGGGCTGGTCTGGCAGGGCCTGGCCCACGACCTGAGCAAATACAGCCCCACGGAGTTCTGGCGCAGCGTGAAATACTATCAGGGCTACCGCAGCCCCAACGATGCCGAGCGCATCGCCAACGGCGTCAGCCTGTCGTGGCTCCACCACAAGGGCCGCAACCGCCATCATTTCGAGTACTGGATCGACTACTGTCTCCGTGAGGATGGCAGCGTGTACATCGGCGGGTGCAAAATGCCCAAGAGGTATGTGGCCGAGATGTTCTGCGACCGCATCGCCGCCTGCCGGGTGTATCAGAAGGAGAAATATACCGACGCTTCGCCGTGGGCGTACTATCAGCGCAGCAAGGACTTAAAGCACACCGACGCCAGGCGCTATATGCACGCCGACACGGCGGCCCTGCTGGACCGGTGGCTTCTGATGCTGAAGGAACAGGGCGAGGACGCCGCCTTTGCCCAGATCAAAAAGGAGCTGCAAGACCCCAATTATTGATAAAGGAGGTGCGCAACGTTGATACTGTTAGGCCTGTTATTTCTGATCATCGGTTTCCTGATGCTGCGCTTTCCCCAAGAGATCTATGACCTGACCGAAGGCTGGAAATCCAACACGCCCGGCGAGCTTTCCAAGTGGTACAGGATCAGTCTCCACGTCGGCGGTATTTTCTTTCTGCTGGCAGGTGTGATGGGGCTGGTCTCTCTTTTCATCCAATAGATTTCCATAAAAATAAAGCCTGCGAGTCGGCTGACTCGCAGGCTTTATTTTTATGAGTTACTTCTTATACGGCACATGCCAGATGGTGTCGGCGTAGTCCGCGATGGAGCGGTCGGCGGCGAAGATGCCGCTGCGTGCGATGTTGATGAGGCTCATGCGGTTCCAGTTCTCCCGGTCGCCGTAGGCGCGCACCATGCGCTGCTCCGCCTCGGCATAGGAGGGCAGGTCGGCCAGCAGCATATACTGATCCGGCGGGCAGTCCGCGCCGAACACCAGCCGCTGCCACAGATCCTCGTAGCTGACGCCGTCGGAGAAGCCGGTTTTCAGCTGATCCACCACACGGCGCAGCATGGGATCCCGCTCATACAGCATGTGGGGATCGTAATTGTGCTGCAAACGGGCCACCTCGTCGGAGCGCAGGCCGAACAGGAACATGTTCTCGTCACCCAGCACCTGATGCATCTCCACGTTGGCGCCGTCCAGCGTGCCCACGGTCAGTGCGCCGTTCATCATGAACTTCATGTTGCCGGTGCCGCTGGCCTCCTTGCCGGAGGTGGAGATCTGCTGGCTCACCTCACTGGCGGGCATCAGCATCTCCGCCATGGAGACGCGGTAGTTCTCCAGGAACACCACCTGCAGCTTATCCTTGCACACGGGATCGTTGTTGATCTCGTTGGCAAGGGAGTTGATAAGATGGATGATCCGCTTGGCCACGGCATAGCCGGGGGCGGCCTTGGCCCCGAACAGGAAGGTGTGGGGCGTGAAGTCCATGTTGGGATCGTCCCGCAGCTGCTGATACAGGTAGATGATGTGCAGGGCGTTCATCAGCTGGCGCTTGTACTCATGCAGGCGCTTCACCTGTACATCGAAGATGGCGTCGGTGTTCAGCACCACGCCCTGCTGGCGGTGCGCCCACCTGGCGAAGGCCTCCTTGTTGGCCTTCTTGATCTGGCCCAGCCGCAGCAGCACCTCTTTATCGTCGGCCCAGCGCTCCAACCCCTTCATCTCACCGGCGTGGGTCAGATAGCCCTCGCCCACGGTGTCCTTCAGCAGGCTGTCCAGGCCCGGATTGACCTGGCTGAGCCAGCGGCGGTGATCCACACCGTTGGTAACGTTCTTGAACTTGTCCGGCTCCATGACGCACTGGTCGTGGAACACGTCCTTACGGAGGATGTCCGAATGCAGGGCGCTGACGCCGTTGACGGCCATGCCGCCGGCAATGCACAGGTTGGCCATGCGCACCGCACCGTCCCAGATAACGGCCATGCGGGCCACCTTGTCCATGTCGCCATGATAGAACTCGGTGATCTTCTCCTGATAGCGGCGGGCGATCTCGGTAAGGATCTGCCACACACGGGGCAGCAGCGTCTCAAACAGCTGCTGGGGCCAGACCTCCAGCGCCTCAGCCAGCACCGTATGGTTGGTGTAGGCCACAGAGTGGGTGGTGATGTCCCATGCCTCGTCCCAGCCAAGGCCCGCGTCGTCGATCAAAATACGCATCAGTTCCGGGATCACCAGCGCGGGATGGGTGTCGTTGATCTGGATGACGTTCTTCTCGTGGAAATTTTTCAGCGTGCCGTACTGCTGGATATGCTGGCGGGTGATGGACTGCACCGTGGCGGACACGAAGAAGTACTGCTGCTTCAGCCGCAGGGACTTGCCCTCGTAGTGGTTATCCTCGGGATACA
>CAVHKA010000148.1:0-5158 GCA_963636325.1 Agathobacter sp.
CCGATCTTGCCGCCCTTGGGATAGGGCTCCAGCAGGTCGATGACCTTGATGCCGGTCTCCAGCACCTCGGCGGTAGGCTGCTGCTGAGAGAAGGCCGGGGCCTTGCGGTGGATATCCCAACGCTGGGCATCGTCGGGCAGCGGGTCCTCCCCGTCGATGGGCTGGCCCAGCACATTGAACATCCGGCCCAGCGTCGCGTCGCCCACGGGGACGCTGATGCCCGTGCCCAGCGCTTCTACAGCCATACCTCTGGACAGGCCCTCGCTGGCGCCCAGCAGGATGCAGCGCACCGTATCGTGGCCAACGTGCTGGGCCACCTCCATGACCCTCGTCCCGTCCTTTGCCGTGACCGTCAGGGCCTCCTTGATCTTCGGCAGCTGTCCCGCCGGAAAGCGGCAGTCGATGACAGGGCCGGATATGGCAATGATGCTTCCTGTATTCACAGTACGCTCACCTCCGCGTTTTGTTTCTTTCGTATGGCCTGCTTCTGGGCCTTGGCGCCGGAAGAGATCTCCGTGATCTCCCGTGTGATGGCCGCCTGGCGCAGGCGGTTATATTGGCCGGAGAGCTGCGTCAGCAGCTTCTCCGCGTTCTGTCCGGCGGAACGCATGGCCGTCATGCGGGCGTTCTGCTCGCTGCAAAAGCTGTCCACCAGAGCACTGTAGATGTAGCCGGACACATAGCTGGGGATGATGCTGTCCAGCACCGTACCCACCGACGGCGTAAATTCAAAGGCCGGCTGGTTTACATGCTCCGCCGCAGCAGAGGCAAACGTGCCGCGATGGAAGGGCAGCAGCCGCTCCAGCTGCGCTTCCTCCGCAAGGCCGTTCTTCATATCCGTATAGAGGACGAATATCTTCTGCGCCTTGCCGCTGCGGAACAGCTCCAGCAGTATCTCGCTGATCTCCCGTGCGCGCCGCATGGTCGGGTTCTGGGCGGTGTAGAGAAAACTCTGCTCCACCGGGATCTTATGCCGGGCGAAATACTGCCGCCCGTACTCCCCCACCACGAACAGCTTGGTGTCGGGATACTGGGCCAGCATGGCCTCGGCCTTTTTGATCACGTTCTGGTTATACATACCCGCCAGTCCCTTGTCCGCCGTGATGACCAGACAGGCATAGGGGCCGTGGAGCGGCGGCTCGCCGCTGTCGGGATAGAAATACTGGCTCTCCACATCCCGCACCGTGCGGAAAATACGCTTGATCTCGCCGCGAATGGCCTCGAAATAGGGACGCGTGCCGTCCAGCTCTGCCTTGGCCTTACGCATTTTCATGGAAGCGATCAGGTACATGGCGTTGGTGATCTTCCGCGTGTCGCCCACGCTGCGGATACGGTCTTTCAATTCCTTTACATTTGCCATACCGTGCGCCTCAGCTTTTCGGATGCTTCAGCAGATTGTCCGCCAGCGCCAGAATGGCCTTGCGATCCTCGTCCGACAGCTGTCCGGTGCGGTCGATCTTCCGGCAAAGCTCCGGCAGCGTGGTCTCCGCCATATCCAGCAGCACACGGGCGCTTTTGGCGGTGTCCGCCACGGGCACATTGGCAAAGGCGTGATCCAGCGCCGCCGTCAGTAAAATGACCTGCTGGTGCTGGCTGTAGGGGTGGTACTGCTCCTGCCGCAGCAGGCGCATCAGGCCCTGCCCGTAGTGCAGCTGGCGCTTGGTGGTGTCGTCCAGATCGCTGGAGAACTGCATGAACACCTCCATCTCGCGGTACTGTGCCAAATCAAGGCGCAGCGTGCCGGAGGCCTTCTTCATGGCCTGTGTCTGGGCAGCGCCGCCCACACGGGACACGGACAGGCCCACGTTGACCGCCGGACGCTGTCCGGCGTGGAACAGGTCGGTCTCCAGAAAGATCTGTCCGTCGGTGATGGAGATGATGTTGGTGGGGATATAGGCGGACACATCGCCCGCCTGGGTCTCCACAATGGGCAGCGCCGTCATGCTGCCGCCGCCCAGCGCGTCGGACAGGTGGGCCGACCGCTCCAGCAGCCGGGAGTGCAGATAGAACACATCGCCGGGATACGCCTCGCGGCCGGGGGAGCGCTCCAGCAGCAGGCTCAAGGCACGATAGGCCACGGCGTGTTTGGAAAGATCGTCGTATACGATCAGCACATCCCTGCCACGGCGCATGAAGTATTCGCCCAGCGCGCATCCGGCATAGGGCGCGATATATTGCAGCGTGGCGGAATCGCTGGCGGTGGCGGCCATGACGATGGTATAGTCCATGGCGTCGCGGCGGCGCAGCGTCTCCACCAGTTGCGCCACAGAGGACGCCTTCTGGCCGATGGCCACATAGATGCAGACGATGTTCTTCCCCTTCTGGTTGAGGATGGTGTCCAACGCGATGGCGGTCTTTCCCGTCTGGCGGTCACCGATGATCAGCTCACGCTGGCCCCGGCCAATGGGGAACATGGAGTCGATGGTCAGGAGGCCCGTCTCCAGCGGCTGGTTCACCGGCTGGCGGTCGATGATGCCGGGAGCCGGAGCCTCCACCGGATAGTAGTCCTCCGCCGCGATCTCACCGGCGTCGTCTATGGGCTCGCCCAGCGCGTTGACCACGCGGCCCAGAAAGCCCTCGCCCACTGGCGTGCCCGCCACCTTGCCGGTGCGGCGCACCATGCTGCCCTCTGTGATCTCGCTGTCGTCACCGAAGATCACGCAGCCGATCTCGGATTCCTTCAGATCAAGGATCATGCCCTTCAATCCGCAGTCAAACAGCAGGATCTCGCCGTATTCCGCCCCGGCAAGCCCGCTGACCGTGGCAATCCCGTCGCCCACCGTCAGCACAGTGCCCACCTCGTCGGCACGGGGCGCGGGCGCGAAGCCCTGAATGGCCTGCCGCACCAGCGGCATCACGTCGCCGTGGCTGCGGACGGCCTGGGCCACCTGTTCCTTCAGCTGGCGGCTCTTGCACGCGGCGCTCCAGTCGTAGATCTGATCCAGCTGCCAGCGGTAAACGGAGGTGCCTACCTCGATGCGGAAGCCGTCATGGACGCTTTCGTCCTTCCGCCACACGACGCCGACGGTTTTCTGATACTTCTTTTCCAGAAACGCCCGCAGGCGCTCCAGCTGCTCCTGAGAGGGCTCCTCGGCGCTGTATAGATAGGCTTCGACCTCGACTTTTCTGATCTCATGCTCCGTCATGCGTCAGTCCTCCTTCTCCACCTTGTCCAGAAAATCGTCCAGCGGCGCTTTCCCGGAGGGCGGCAGCAGCTTATCCACCGCCTCCGCCACAAGGGCGTCGATCTCCGTACCGGCCTCGGCCAGCACTCTGGCCTTCTCCTGCGCGGCCTCCTTCTGTGCTCTGTCCAGAATGGCGCGGCGTTCCTCCTTTGCCTGCCGGAGCTGCTCCGCCGCCGCCTGCCGCGCGGACTCCATGGCCTGCTGCTTCAGTGCGGCGGCCTCATTTTCTACGTTGGCCAGATGGTCGCGGTATTGCTTTTCCTCATTCTGCGCGTCGGTCAGCTTCCGCTTGGCCTCCGCGTCCATGTCCGCGTAATAGGCGGTACGCTTGTCCATAAACGCCTTTACAGGCCGGTACAGCAGCAGGTACAATCCGCCGAACAGGATCAGGAAGTTGAAGAGATGCAGCAGTATCTGCTGCCAGTCGATATTCAGTGGTACACCCATACCGACACCTCCCGTCACAGCACGAAGATGACCAGAATGGCAATGATCAAAGCGTAAATGACGACCGTTTCGATGAACACCAGGCCCAGCATCAGACTGGTACGGATATTTCCTGCGGCCTCCGGCTGGCGGGAAATGCCCTCCGCCGACTTGCCGATGGCAAGACCCATACCGACAGCGGCAGCCGCGGAGGCAAGGCCCACGCAGACCGCGGCGGCCACGGCCTTGCTGCCGGTGGCGCTGCCCGCCGTCTCAGCGGCGGTCTGAGCGGTTTCCGCTGCCGTATTGGCAGCGGCGTTATCGGACGTGGCGGCAAAGGCGGCCACGGTGCAAAACGCGCAGATCAGCGCGGCCGCCAGTGCCATAACGATCACTTTCTTAGAAATGGTTTTCATGTTCTTTTCCTCCGCAGTTTTATTTTTTCTTTCGTTTTACGCTTGGCCGGTTCCGTGACCTCGCCATAGAACAGAGCGGTCAGCATTGTCAATACATAGGTCTGGATCAGCGCGTGCAGCAGCGTGAACATCACGCCCACCGCCACCGGCAGTACGAAGCTCAGGTGGATGTAGTAGTACACCAGCTCCGTCACCAGCAGTCCGCTCAGCAGTGCGCCGAACAGTCGAAAGCTCATGGACACGGGCAGCGAGAAATCCTTCAGCGTCAGCCCGATCCCCTTGACGCCGTTCCCGGCGATGCCGCCGGACATGATCACAAGGTAAGACAGGCAGCCAAGGGCGATAGCCCCGTTGATATCCGACAGGGGCGCCGGCAGCGATACGGACACGCCGCCCGTCGTCACCGCCTGGATACCGAACAGCTCAAACAGCGTCCCCGTAAAGATGTAAACGCCTGCCGCGAACACATACGCACCCAGGAAGGTGTTCCGGTGGGGACTGCTGCTTTTCGCCAGGTTATCGAAGAAGCCCACCAGCTCCTCCAACGCCAGCTGCAATTTCCCCGGCACCATCCGGAAGCGGGGAATGACCAGCAGCCGCAGCAGCGCCGCTGTCAGCAGCAGAAGCCCCGATACCACCAGCGCCGAAATAAACGCCGGGTCTACCGCTTTCCAGCCAAACAGACTGATCCGGTTGGTGCCGTGCAGCACCGCGTCGCGCATCGTCTCCTTGATGGACGCCGATTCGCCTCCGCCGCCCACCACCAGCGCGGCGGCCAGCGTCAGCACGATCAGGCCCAGCCAGACCACCAGGAACCGGTTCCGTTTCTTTTTCTCCATACGCATCACTTCCTTATCCCATTACTTTTCCGGCACGAACATCATGCCGAAGCTGACCGACAGCAACACGCAACAGACCCAGATCACCCGGTCGCCGAACGCCGCGGCCAGAACGCTGCCCAGTCCCGCGCCGACGCCGAACACCAGGATCACGCCGAAATAGGTCAGCGCCTTCCACAGAATTTTCTTATCCTTCTCCCGGAAGTAGGCGCACAGCGCCTCCGTTCCGGCACGCATGTTGCCGATGCACATGGTGCTGGCGTAGGCGTGGCCCCGCACCTTGTGGAAGGTC
>CAVHKA010000149.1:0-5158 GCA_963636325.1 Agathobacter sp.
GCCGTTCTGGGCGCAGATGGCGTCGTACCGCTCGCTGACCTCGTCGCAGAGCTGGGCCATATCGAAGTGGACCTTCTCGCACTTTTCCGCGCCGCTGGTCACCTTGCTCAGCTCCATGACGCTGGAGACAAGGGCCGTCAGCCGGTCGGCCTCGTCCACGATGATGTTCATCTGTTCGTCACGGTGGGCCTTGTCGTCGCCGGTGATGTCCCGCACCGTTTCCGCGTAGCCCTTGATGAGGGTCAGCGGGGTGCGCAGGTCGTGGGAGACGTTGGCCAGCAGGTCCCGCTGCATCTGGGCGGCACGCTGGACCTCTTTCGCCATGTGGTTGAAGTCCTCGGCAAGGTCGCCCAGCTCGTCGTTCCGCCGCGTTTCCACATGGACGGCGTAGTTGCCCTGCGCCACCTGCCGCGCCGCGCCGGAAAGCTGGCGCAGCGGTTTTGTGAACCACTCGCTGAACAGCCACGCCGCGCTCATGGAGAACGCGAAGATCAGCGCCGCCGCCAGCGGCAGCACCGTGCTCAGCACCGTGCCCGCCTCGGAGACGTGCATCAGGGTGGTGCTGACGAGGACGGTATAGGCCCCGTCCGACGTCATCCGCCCCACAACGAGCTGATTATAGGCCGAGGGCTTGGCCGCCGGGAGCACGCGGGCAAACTCCCCATTCTCGCGGCAGTACTGGCGCACTTGACGGGCCGTCGAATAGACCGCGTCGTCATCCAGCATATCCGGGAAGGATTTCTGATGCAGACTGCAATAGGACAGATTCTCGTATTTTTTGATGGTTCGGAGGGTGGCGTCCGAGATATCGACGCAGAAACTGCTCAGCTCCCCGCCGGAATAGATCTCGCTGCCGAGCTGGCTGAAGAAATCGTCGTTGGTGACCTTGATGCCGCCGAACGCCCAGTAGGAAAGGGTTGTGCCCGACGCAATGGCTTCGTCCATCTTGGTCACGATGAGGTCGGCTTCCTCGGTCAGTTGTTTCTGGATGTGCTTGGTGTACAGCGGCTCCAGCAGCTGCGTGCTCAGGAACCAGAACATTCCCAGCAGCAAAAGGCAGATCAGGCACAGAAACCACATCAACTGCCCCCGGATGCCGATGGAGCGCCGCTTTTTTTCCAGCTGCCGCATCAACTGCGTTCCTCCGTTTTACCGCGCCGCGTCCGGGTCGAACTTATAGCCGATGCCCCACACCGTTGCGATGTAGCCCCGGCACTTGCCCAGATGGCCGCGCAGCATCTTAACGTGGGTATCCACGGTGCGGTCCTCACCAAAATAATCGTAGTTCCACACTTTTTGCAGAATTTTCTCACGGCTGAGGGCGATGCCCTTGTTGGACGCCAGAAAGACCAGCAGGTCGAACTCCTTGGGCGTCAGGCCCACTTCCTCGCCGCTCACCCGGACGGTGTGGCTGGCCGTGTCGATGGTCAATTCGCCAAAGGTCATGGTTCCGTCGGCGCTTTCGCTCCGGGGCATGGTGCGGTTGAGCACCGCCTTGACGCGGGCCACCAGCTCCCGCGGGGAGAACGGCTTGACCACATAATCGTCGGCGCCGCCCTCAAGGCCCGCCAGCTTATCGTATTCCTCACCGCGGGCCGTCAGGATGATGACCGGCGTGTTGATGTGGCGGTTGCGCATCTCCCGCAGACAGGTCATGCCGTCCATGAACGGCATCATCAGATCGAGGATCACCAGATCATATCCGCCGCCGCTCAGCAGAGAAAGTGCCGCCGAGCCGTCGCCCGCTTCCTCGCAGACATAGCCCGCATACTGCAGGTGCTCCCGGATCAGCTCCCGGATCCGAGGTTCATCATCAACGATCAGAATTTTTGCCATCAGTGGCTCCCTCCTCACGGAATAGTTTCTGATTTTCTGAGGTTATCATACAGCGAAGTTTGGAAATTTTTGTGAAGTTTGGGTGAAGGGTTTGGAAAAACCCCCTTTTTCAGTATACCACATTCCGGCGGTGCAATCCAGAAGGGCGCGGCTTGCGCTTTTGCGCACAAGTGTGCTATACTGAAACGATACGAAACCACACAAATTTTAAGAAAAAAGGGACCATACTTCCATGCGGATCGGACTTGTTGAATTGCTGCTCATCCTGCTCATCGCCGCCCTGACCATCGGCCCCAGCGCCGCCCTCTGGGTGGAGCGCTGGATGCGCCGCGCCCAGCGCTCCACGGCAGCCGCCGCCCGCCGCCGGGCCGCGCAGGAGGCCCAGCGCGCTGCCGAGCGGGAGGAAGTGCTCCGGCGCTTTCAGAAGCTGAGCATCGTCTTTGTGTTCTGCGCCGCCGCTGCCCTCGTCTGGGGCTTGGTGCTGCGGCCCATTGACGTCACGGTTACGCCCTACACGGCCCCGGAGGTCCAGCCGGTGCCGGACGCCGGACGCACCGCCGAAAGCGGCAGCGTCCTTTCCGTCAGCGGCTGGCGGGACATTTCCTGCATCCGGGAGCAGGAGGGCTGGCTCTACTTCGCCGCACAGGCCGACACCCGCACCGGCGGGGCCGCGCTGCTGCGGATGCGGGAGGACGGCAGCGGCCTTTCTTCCATCCTGACGGCGGAGGGCGAGATCACCGGCTTCGATTTTGACCCGGACGGCGACATCTGGTACACCGTGGTCACCGCCAGCGGCGGGGCCCTCTGCCGCGCCGGGTACGACGGCTGGGGTGCCGCCGCCGAACAGGTCGTGACCCAGATCGACGGCACCGCCCTCTCCTGCCCCACCGCCGTGGCTGTCGGGGCCGACGGAAGCGTCTACTTCACCGATGCCGCCGCCGTTTCGCCGAAGCAGGGCGTGGAGAGCGCCCTGCGCACGGAGCTGGTCGCGCACACCGGCACCGGCAGCGTCTACGTCTACGACCCCGCCGCCCGCACGGTGCAGACCGTGCTGACCGGGGCAGCCGGAGCCTCCGGCCTTGCGCTGGATGAAAACGGCATTCTCTACGTCTCCGACCTCGGCACCCGCTGCGTCTGGAGCGTGGAGGCCACGGCCCGCGGCCTGACCGCCGGGGGCAAGAACTGCGGGACGGCCCTGACCGGTCTGCCCGGATACCCCGGCGCACTGGCGCTGGACGAGGACGGCACCCTGTATATCAGCTATCGCTGGGCCCGCGCCGACTGGCTGGAAAACCACGCGGACAGCACCCTGCTGCGGGGTGCCGCCCTCCGGCTGAGCCAGACGATGCAGCAAAATCTGTTCTCCCTGCCCGCCGGGAGCATCCGGGCCGAAGCCGCCGCCTCCGGCGGCGGGCGGCTGACCGTCTCCGTCAAAAAAGCGGGCAGCACCACCGCGCTCTGCCCCGTGGGCAGCCGGGTGTATCTGGCCATTTCCGGGGAAACAGAATTGAATTGGGTAAGGATATGAGGTGATCTGACTATGACCGAAGCATTCAGACAGCAAATCGAAGAAGAGGCCCGTCAGGCGGTGACCGAGCTGCTGGCACAGGCCAAGCTCCGCAGGGGCGACGTCTTTGTGGTGGGCTGCTCGTCCAGCGAGATCGTCGGCGGGCACATCGGCAAGGACAGCAGCTTGGAAGCCGCCCAAGCCGTCTACGCGGGCATTGCGCCCGTGCTGGCCCAGCAGGGCATCTGGCTGGCGGCCCAGTGCTGCGAGCACCTGAACCGCGCCATCATCATCGAGCGGGAAGCCGCCGAGAAATACGGCTGGGAGGAAGTCTGCGTCGTGCCCCGCCCCCATGCGGGCGGCAGCTGGGCCACGACCTGCTGGAAGCAGTTCCGCGACCCCATCGCCGTGGAGGAGATCCGCGCCCATGCGGGCATTGATATCGGCGGCACCCTCATGGGCATGCACCTGCGCCGGGTGGCCGTGCCGGTCCGGCTGAGCCTTTCCAAAATCGGCGAAGCAAACATTCTCTGCGCCCGCACCCGCCCGAAGCTGATCGGCGGCGAGCGCGCCCGCTATACCGAGGAGGACTGAGTTTTTATGGCTGAAAAGACACTGGAAGAGATGCGGGAGGCCGTTGCCGCCATCCGCGAGAAGATGGCGGCTGCCGCCCGCGAAGCCGGGCGCGACCCCGCTGAAGTACAGCTCTGCGCCGCCTGCAAGACCCGCACGGCGGAGACCGTGGCCGCCAGCGCGGCCCTGCCCATCGATGTGTTCGGTGAGAACCACGTGCAGGAGCTCTGCGCCAACTATGACGCCGGGGCCTACTGCGGCAAGCCGAGCCATTTCATCGGGCATCTGCAGACCAACAAGATCAAAAAGGTGCTGGGCCGTGCCAGCCTGATCCAGAGCGTTGACAGCGAGCACCTGCTGGCCGCCATTGAGAAGGAAGCCGCCAAGGCGGGCCTTGTGCAGAACGTTCTGCTGGAAGTGAACATCGGCGGCGAGGCGTCGAAGTCCGGCGTTTCGCCGGAGCAGCTCTGGCCCCTGCTGGACGCTGCTGCTGCACAGGAGCACATCCGCGTCTGCGGCCTGATGGCCATCCCGCCCGTCAACGACGATAACGCCCAGAACCGCGCCTATCTCGCCGCCGTGCACAAGCTCTTCGTCCAAGCCGGGGAGCGCGGCTACGCCAACGTAAAGATGGAGACCCTCTCCATGGGCATGAGCGGCGACTATGAGAACGCCATCCGCGAGGGTGCCACCCTCGTCCGCATCGGCACCGCCATTTACGGGGAGAGAGATTATTCAAAGAAGTAAACTCCCTCCGTCATCTCTACGCGATGCCACCTCCCTCTAGGAGGGAGGCTTTTGGCCCCCTCTCCGAGGGGGCTGTCACCGAAGGTGACTGAGGGAGTAAAAGAGGAGAAACCATGTCAAACGATCAAACCAAGACCATCCAAGACCCCGGTGCCCACCGCACCAGCAGCCGCGCACTGATCCGGCGGTTCCTGCCGTATCTGGCCAAGTACAAGGGCGTGCTGTTCTTTGACCTGTTCTGCGCCGCGCTGACGACGCTTTGCGACATCATCCTGCCCAAGATCATGAGCACCATCACCAACTCCGCCATGGGAGTGGGCATCACCCTGACGGCGGACATCGTACTCAAGCTGGCCGGGCTCTACTTCGTGCTCCGCGTCATCGACGGTGCCGCCCAGTATTTCATGTCCGGCATCGGTCACATCATGGGCGTCCACATCGAGACGGACATGCGCCGCGACGCCTTTGACCACCTGCTTCTGCTGGACCACACCT
>CAVHKA010000150.1:0-5155 GCA_963636325.1 Agathobacter sp.
TCAGCATCTGCGCCGCGTCGTGCGCATTACCGCACACGAATACGTCCGGCCCAGATCCGCGCCGATAGAGGGCAGAAAACCGTGAGACTGCTCCGCATGGGCATAGTCCGTACAGAGGATCAGAAGCTTCCGTCCTGCCGAGTTCCGCAGGGTGTCCGCGAGGGCGGGCAGCTCCGCGCTGCCGGAGCAGCCGGACAGCAGAACGACATCCGCCTTCTGCTGCTTCAGCATCTGCGCCGCGTCGTGCGCATTACCGCACACGAATACGTCCGGCCCAGAGGCGCGGGTCATGGCTTTGACGTTGCTGATGAGCCGGGCATCGTCTGTGATCAGGAGAATACCGGCGGCGTCCACATGGCAGGTGGTGCCGCGGTCGATGGGCAGGGAAAGCGTCACCTCGAACCGGCTGCCCTTGCCCGGCTCGCTTTCCACCGTGATCCGGCCGCCCATCAGATCAACGATGTTTTTCGTGATGGCCATGCCGAGGCCGGTGCCCTGCACCTTGTTGGTGGTGGAGCTTTCCGCCCGGGTAAAGGGGTCGAAAATGTGGGTCAGAAATTCCCGCGTCATGCCATAGCCGTTATCGGTGACGACGATGCTGAGGACGGCATGATCGGGGAGGGCGCAGGGAAGCTCGGCAAGGTCCAGACGGATCGTGCCGCCGTAGGGCGTGTATTTTACCGCGTTGGACAGCAGGTTGACCAGGATCTGTCCCAGGCGCATGCTGTCACCGATGAGAAATTCATGCGCTATATCATGGGTGCGGATCATGAAGTCCTGCGCCTTTTCCGCCGCACGGGGGCGGATGATGCTGTCGATCTGCCCGACCTGCTCGGCAAGGCTTACCATTTCCTTGACGATGCGGATCTTTCCCGCCTCGATCTTGCTCATATCCAGCACATCGTTGATAAGCGCCAGCATATGCTGGCCGGAGGTGTGTGCCTTATGGATATAATCACGCATTTTGTCTGACAGGTGCTGCTCGTTTTCCATCAGGCGGGTGATGCCCAAGATAGCATTCATAGGTGTGCGGATATCATGGGACATGTTGGTGAGGAACTCGCTTTTGGCGCTGTTGGCGGCCTTGGCCTCTCGCATGGCGGACTCCGCCAGCTTTACCGCGGCGGAAAGCTCCGTGTTCTTCTGGTCAAGCTCGCGGTTGACGGCAGACAGCATGTCGTTATTTTTCCGCTCGATGGCAAGATTCCGCTTCTGGCTTGCCGTCAGGATGACGGTGATCACAATGGTGCAGGCGATGACCAGTATGATGGCGAAGGAAAAGATCATCCGCGTCGTGGTATCCACCAGCAGCACGATATCCTGGGCCACATAGTCCGACGGCACCAGAAACAGAAGCGTCCAGTCCGCGTTGTTCATTTTCTTCAGCGCGTAGTAGTATTCGTCCCCGTGCAGTACCGCGTTGGAGTAGGCAAGGCCGCTGTTGTCAAGCTCCTGCTTGGCGGCTTCAAACGAGGTACCGTGGAGATAGGTCATCTCCTGCAGCGTGGCATAGGCGTTATAGCCCAGCAGCGTGTCGTCGCCGCTGCTGAAGAGGCGTCCGCCGTATTGATCCAGCACGTAAACGCTGTTGTTATTGTCGTAAGCCTCACAGGAGAAGAAGGGGTCCAGCTCCGCCAGCCGGCAGGATAAGCCGAAATAGGTCAGGCGGAGGGTCTTGCCGCCGTCCCGGACAGTCACCGGCTCCGGCAGCTTTTGCAGAAAAAAGATCCCGATGTCGGTCCGGCCCACCCGTGAGGTGACAAAGGAGACCCGTTCCGGACTGTCCATCAGAAACGCCATTTCCGACAGAGTTCCGTTCCAGCCGTCATGGGTCAGATAATTGCCGGAATCGTCCACCGCCACCAGATGGCGCTGCTCACAATCCACCTTATACAGCTGGGACAGCGACTGCATATAGGCATACAACTCGTCCGGAGAGGAAAAGCTGTGATCTTCGATAGCACCGCAGAAAACGTCGGTATCCTTCCACCAGCTGCGGGTCACGTCGTCCAGCCGCTTGAAGAGTTGAACGGTGACCTCCTTCATCTGCTGCTGCCGTTCTTTATACAGGATGTCGTCGATATACCTGTCGTAGAGGCGCATGAATATGAAAAAGGCGATGCTGATCAGCAGCAGAAACGCAGCCAGAGCGAAGGACAGGGAGCGAAGCCGGTTTCCCTCTGTGTTTACGCGGTTTTCTTTCATTTGGCTTTACTCCCAGCAGATATTGGCCCGCGAAAAGGTCTTGAATTGACTGAGATACTCCTGCGCCGCGGTGAGCCCGAGAATACCGGTGTCTGTCAGGCCGCCTTCCGAGGCGACCTGTTCGGTCACACCGGCGATGGCCACCGTATAGGTCTTTTCGTTCCGGAGGGTCAGGCTGTCCGGCTTTACCAGCTCATAGGGGAAGAACACGCCGCAGTCTCCGCAGTCATAGCCTGTCTCGGCCATCTCCTTGATGCGCGCGCCCGTCAGCGTGACGGTCTGGATGTTGCCGCGCCAGCCGGTGGGCAGGATGGAGGTGAGCTCCTGATCGGACACCGGCAAGGGGAACAGCTCGCCGGACACGCCCTTCCCGTTCATATGGCTGATGCCATCCACCACATAATAGGCGTTTTTGGAGATGAGGGCAAGATCGGCCCCGGCCGCCTTGCCGAAGCAGATACCGACCAGCCTTGCGCAATCGTCGTTGGACAGCTTTTCGGTCACCGAGGTACAGGCGGCGGACGTATCGTCCCGCAGGAGCCGCCGGTTATCGTCAAAGGCGCGGATCAGCTGGTCAAGTGTCGCGTTGCCCTGTATGTATTCCAATGCCACATTGCCGACGGACACGATGATGTTTTCCCAGCCGCTGAAAATGAAGGGGGCAGTCAGCCCGTTGTACAGCTCGTCCTCCACAGGCTTATAGTAGCTGCTCTCCGGGATCACATAGTCCTTCAGCGGCAGCATCTGCGAGTTGGCGCAGCTCTCATTCAGCGAGGACATCCCCTCCACGGTGGACAGGATCTCCATCACATGCAGGGCGTCGGTCAGCTTTTGCGGGTTCCTTTCCAGGGCCTTATTCAGGCCGATATACCGGGATACCTGCATAATGATGGTGTTTTTCGTGCCGTCCTCCGACAGATACGGCATGAGCCGGAACTCATTGTCGGAGTCCTCGGGCGTGATGTTATTGGTGCTGCCCAGCATGAAAAGCGTGTTGCCCTCCGCCATCATGCGCTTCGTCTCATTGTTGTCGTACCAGCTGCCCTCGCCGTTCAGCATGCCCAGCTGCCGCCATTCCTCCACAAGGGCGAACGCCTGCCGCATACCCGCCGAGTCCTCCGCCGTTGCCTTGCCGTCCAGAAAATCGTTCTGCCATTTTCTGCCGTCCAGCGTGTTGAGAAAGCCTGTGTCCATAATGTTGCACAGGTACTGGAAGCCGTAGCCGGGCAGCGCGACCTGATTCAGCGCCAGCCGGCAGCCCGCGGCCTTTACCTTTGGGGCAAGCTCACGCAGCTCCGCGAAGGTGGAGGGCAGCGTCCAGCCATGCTCGTCAAGAAGCGTCTGATTATAAGTGATGCCCAGGCAGGTGAAGAAGGTGGGCAGCAGATAGATTGCGCCGTCGTCCGAGACCTCGTGGAGGCTGGAGGCGGTGTAGTTGTTGGTAAAGCTGTATCCGGACAGGTCGATCAGTCTGCCGCTGAGATCCTGCCGTTCGGGCGCGTAGAAGGTGGTCAGGTAGATGTCGGGCATATCACCGGACCGGAGCTGAGCGCTGAGATAGGCCGTGGTGTTATTGCCGGCGTATGGGATCACCTCAATATTGATCTCCGGATAGGTTTCGTGGACCTTATCAATAAAATGCTCCATTTCCGGGAAAAGGGAGACAATGGTCAGCGGTTCATGCGCTTCGCCAGCGGTGTCGGATCGGCTGCCGCAGGCGGTAAATATGGTGAGCATGCAGGCCAGCGCCAGAGTACATGCAATGATCCTTTGGGGTCTCATGAGATATCCTTCCTCTGCGTATAAGCGGTGTGGTATGCTGCGGCTTTATCGAAGAAGCGCGGCAAGCTGCGCGATCACCCGGTCATAGGCGTCGGTGACCGCGTCAAAAAGCGCGTCGCCGGGAAAACCGGACGAATGACGCAGTGCGTCGGCCAACCGGGAGGCAGCCTCCGCCAGCTTTTTCAGACCCAGCGTGGCCGCGACGCCCTTGAGCGTATGGGCGGCCAGAAATGCCCCGTCCCTGTCGTGCTTTTCTCTGGCCGCCGCCAGCGCCGCGTAGGAGGGGTCCGCGGAAAATTTCAGCAGAAACTTTGTTATCATGCTATCCGACGGGATCCTGCGGAACATGTCGTCATAATCGCCGCCGATCATTTTGTAAAATTCCCTGGTCTTCATGCTGTGAACCGAAAATGCGGTCTCCTTTCGTCAGATACAGGCGCCGCGTCAATAAGCGGCGGACAGTGCGGCGGCATATGCCATATATGCCTGCCGTATCGGCTTTACGCCCCTCTGCCGGATGGGGATCGTCTCTCCGTTGGACAACAGGAATCCCTTTCCGATCTGCTGGACATGGTCCATGTTCACCAGAAAGCTCTGGTGGCAGCGCAGGAAGCAGGAGTCATTCAGTTCTTTTTCAATGGTATTCAGCGTTTTATAGGCGGTGTGTACGCGGCCGGACACCGTGTGGATCATGCACTTGGAGTTGGAGCTTTCGATGTACAGAATGTCGCGGTGCGCGATCCTTGTCACCGTTGATCTGTGCCGGATCTGATAGGTATAGGGGTCAAAGTTTTCCGTGATCCTGTCGACAACGGCTTTCAGCCGGTCATAGCTGATGGGCTTGAGCAGATATCCGCTGGCGGCCACATCATAGCTTTCGATGGCGAAGTCCGGCGAAGCGGTCAGAAACACGATCTTGCCCTGATAGCCCATGGCCCGCAGCCTGTGAGCCAGTTCATTGCCCATCGCGTCCTGTAAATAAATATCCAGAAACACGATGTCGAAATGCGCCCCCTCTTCCACATCGTAGAGAAGGTTCATTCCATATTCGTAAGGGACCAGTTCCACGGGAAGTGATCGTTCCGCGGAGCAGCGGTTCAGCAAGTGCACGATCATATCACGTTGGAGTAGGTTGTCCTCGCAGACAGCAACGCGCATGGGTATCAAG
>CAVHKA010000151.1:0-5152 GCA_963636325.1 Agathobacter sp.
AAAATCACCTCTCCCGCAAAATATGCGTTGCGCGGCGAAAAAATGTGTGGTATACTGACTTAGTTCATATGCAGCGGTATCGAAGTGGTCATAACGGGGCTGACTCGAAATCAGTTTGCGGGCAACCGCACGTGGGTTCGAATCCCACCCGCTGCGCCAAATAAAAGTACCCCCCTGTCACCGACAGGGGGTACTTTTATTTTGTATTGGGATGAGAAGTTTATGCCCCCTTGCGGGGTAAATCCCACCCGCTGCGCCACGTCGGAGCAAGCTTTGTATCGCTTGCTCCGACTTTTTTATAAGTCAGAGCGCACTCACGCCGCTGCTCCTCCTTTTCAAACCGCAAACGCTTGCGCTGGTTTGCGGTTTGAGAAAACGAGGAGTGGAAAACGAAAATATCCGAGTTTAAGCCGCCTGTCAAATAGAAGTACCCCACTGTCGTTCAGGCAGGGGGTACTTCCATTTCGTACTGGGATGAGAAGTTTATACCCACAAACTTTCCGCCTTTCGGGACTTGACAAACGCCGCGGTGTGATGATAATATAACATCGTGATATAACACTGTTATAATAGGAGAAGCGAATGACAGAAGCAAACAGCTCCACATTGGAGCGTATCCATGCCGCCGCGCAGGCGGAATTTCTGGAAAAGGGCTATCAGGCCGCGTCGCTGCGGAACATCGTCAAGACCGCCGGCGTCACCACTGGCGCCCTGTATGGCTACTATGACAGCAAGGAGGCCCTGTTCGCCGCGCTGGTGGACGAGCCGTACCGCCATGTGCTGGACACCTACCGCGACGCCGTTTTCGGCTTTGAGGCCCTGCTGCCGGAGGAACAGGAGGTGCAGATGGGCAAGGTGGGCCGAAACTGCATGCAGGAGCTACTGTTCTATATGAACGCCCGCCGTCCGGCCTTCCACCTGATATTGGAGTGCGCCGAGGGTACGCCCTATTCCTCGCTGATCGACCAGCTGGCGACCATGGAAGTCACCGCTACCGAGCGGTACTGCGGCGTGCTGCGGGCCATGGGCAAGACCGTGCCGGACATCGACCCCCGGCTGGAGCACATGCTGGCGACCGGCATGATGAACGCCTGCTGCGAGATCATCATCCACGACATGCCGCTGGCCGACGCGCAGCGGTATCTGGAGGAGCTGAACGATTTCTACACCGCCGGATGGCTGAAAATTATGGGGCAGTGATGCTCTATAATTTTTACATAACAGTTAGCTTTCCCTAACCAAAAATTCAAGCAGAAAAGAGGACATTGTATGGAAGCCAAAAAGAAAAGCTGGACAAGCGCGCTTTTCGCCTATGCCGAGGGGGAAAAGAAGCGACTGGGCCTGTCCGTCATTTTGTCGGTGCTGAGCGTCATGCTGGGGCTTGTACCGTTTTACTGCATGTACGCGCTCATCTGCCTGTTCGTGGCCGGGACGGCCACGGCGGCACTGGCCGTCAAATGGTGCCTGCTGGCACTGCTGGCCTACGCGGTGAAGATCCTGCTATTCAGCCTGTCCACCGGCACCTCCCACGCTATGGCCTATACCATTCTGGAGGGTCTGCGGCTGCGGCTGGCCGACCGCTTTCTCCACGCGCCGCTGGGCAACGTGGAGAACCGCACCATCGGTGAGATCAAGAGCATGATGGTGGACAAGATCGAAAATCTGGAGCCGCCGCTGGCCCACATGATCCCGGAGGGCGCGGGCCATGTGGTGCTGCCCGTCGTCAGCATCATCGCGCTGCTGTGCATCGACTGGCGGCTGGCGCCGGCCTCGCTGGTGACGTTCCCCCTGTCCTTCATCTGCATGGGGCTGACCTTCAAGATCAGTGGCAAGAACTTCGACAAGTACGACCAGTCCGCCAACTACATGAACAGCACCATCGTGGAATACATCGAGGGCATTGAGGTCATCAAGGCCTTTGGCCGTGCCGGCGTCAGCTATGAGAAGTACGCCGCCGCCATCAACGACTTCCGCACCTTCGTGGTGAAATGGCTGGCCTCCACCTTCGCCACCATGAAGCTGAGCTTCGCCCTGTTCCCCTCCACCCTTATCGGTACGCTGCCGGTGGCGCTGGCACTGGCCAACAGGGGCACTATCACCGCCCCGGAGGCCGCGCTGGCCGTCATGCTGTCCATCTCCATGGTAGGGTCTCTTGCCAAGCTGGAGGTGTTCTCCGAGAACATGCGGCAGGTAAAGTTCACCGTGGAGAATCTGGAGGAATTTCTGGAAATGCCTGAGCTTCCCCAGCCGGAAAAGCGGGCTGATATCCGGCACACTGATGTGGCGCTGCGAAACGTCCGTTTCTCCTACACCGGCCAGGAAAAGGACGAGGTGCTCCACGGCATCGACATGACCCTTCCCGAGGGCAGCTTCACCGCCATCGTCGGGCCTTCCGGCAGCGGCAAGACCACCATTTGCAGTCTGCTGGCCCGGTTCTACGATCCCCAGTCCGGCCGCATCACCGTGGGTGGCCACGACCTGAAGGAGTTCACCTGCGACAGCCTGCTTTCCAACATCTCCATGGTGTTTCAGAACGTGTACCTGTTCCACGACACCATTCGGGCCAACATCCTCTTCGGCAAGCCCGACGCCACCGAGGCGGAGATGATCGAGGCCGCCAAAAAAGCCCGCTGCCACGATTTCATCATGGCGCTGCCCAACGGCTATGACACCGTGGTGGGCGAGGGCGGTGGCACCCTCTCCGGCGGCGAGAAGCAGCGTATCTCCATCGCCCGTGCCATTCTGAAAAACGCCCCCATCATCATTCTGGACGAGGCCACCGCCAGCATTGACCCGGAGAACGAGCACCTGATCCAGCAGGCCATCTCGGAACTGACCCGGGGCAAGACCATCATCACCATTGCCCACCGTCTGGCCACCATCCAGAACGCCGACCAGATCCTGGTGGTGGAGGATGGCCGCATTGCCGAGCGCGGCACCCACGCGGAACTGGTACAGCAGGACGGCCTATACCGGCGCTTCACCGCTATCCGCCAGCAGGCGGAGGGCTGGCGCATCGCCGCTGAGTGATCCCGCATTTTTACAAAACGAAGGAGCGTTTCAAAACGCTCCTTCGTTTTATATTATATTGTATCCCCTCTTGCGCCCGGAAGCCTTTTGTCGTACAATACACGCAAACAACGATAACAATAAGGAGGAACCGCAATGCACAATACCTTGAAAGAAAAGCTGGCACAGGGCAAGCAGCCCCTCGGCACCTTTGTGGGCACCGGCAGTCCCGCCGTGGTGGAATGTCTGGGCTGCGCCGGTCTGGACTTTGTCATTCTGGACAACGAGCACAGCCCCGTGGAGGCGGAGACCACCGCTTCCATGGTGCGGGCCGCGGAACCGCGGAACGTGACGCCGCTGGCCCGCGCGCGGGAGATCAGCCGTCCCGCCATTCTGAAGCTGCTGGATGTGGGCGTGCAGGGCCTTATCATCCCCGATGTCCGCAGCACCGAGGATGTCCGCCGCATCGTCAGCTTCGCCAAATATGCCCCCGTGGGACAGCGTGGCTTCTGCCCCTCCCGCAAGGACGGCTGGGGCACCGATCCCCAGTGCGGCGTGCTGGACACCATGGCCCACTTCAACGCCGAGACGCTGGTGATCCCCCAGTGCGAAACGGCGGAGGCGCTGGCGGAGATCGAGGCCATCGTCTCCATGGAGGGTGTGGACGGTATCTTCATCGGCCCCTTCGACCTGTCCATCTCCATGGGCATGCCCGGCGATTTTGAAAACCCGCAATTCTGTGCGGCGCTGGAACGTATCCTGTCCGCCTGCCGCGCCGCCGGAAAGCCCTGCCTGATCTTTGCCGGTGACGGCGCGAGTACCGCCGCCCGCTTCGCCCAGGGCTACGACGGCGTGGCCATGAGCATCGACGCCGCGCTGATCATCGCCAGCATCAAGGCCCAGATCGCCGCCAGCCGCGGCCAGTAACACGCCTTTTCCGATACAAAACAATTATTTACTTATACAAATTCCCCACCGGACGGCCTGAATCACCGTTCTTTTTCCGCACTCCGGCTCATATAGTGGTACTGCTTGAAGGAGTGGTGCGCTATCAAAGAGAATCTGGAGCAACGGGCCGAAGAACTGGCTCTTTACCTGATAGAGAACCGGACGACAGTGCGGGCCGCCGCCAAAAAATTCGGTATCAGCAAATCCACCGTCCATAAGGATATCAGCGAACGGCTGCCGCTGTATAACCGGCCGCTGTGGCTGCAAGTGAAGGCGCTGCTGGAGGAGAACAAGGCCCAGCGCCATATCCGCGGCGGCCTTGCCACCCGGCGGAAATACAAGGGAAAATAAAAACAGGCGGCAATGCCGCCTGTTTTTATTCATAAATGTTCATTTATTTATGATACAGCTTCTTGATCTCATACTTCGGCTCGCAGCTGACGTTGATGCCCAGCCGCTTATACAGCTTCACATCCTCCTCGGAGATGATCACCGAGAAGTGGGCGTCGCAGCCCTTCAGGTTCTTCAGCTGGGTCTGCACCATGGCCGCCAGCGGGTTGGTCAGTCCGGAGATAGACAGCGCCAGCAGTACCTCATCGGAGTGCAGCCGGGGATTGTGGTGGCCCAGATACTCGATCTTGGTCTTGCTGATGGGCGCGATGACGGAGGCGGGGATCAGCTCCAGCTTGCGGTCGATGCCCGCCAGATGCTTCAGCGCGTTCAGCAGCAGCGCCGCGGAAGCGCCCAGCAGCGAGGAGGTCTTGCCCGTCACCACCGTGCCGTCCGGCAGCGTCATGGCGCCTGCCACGGTGCCGGTCTCCTCCGCTTTTTTCAGGCTGGCCACCACGGCGGGACACTGCTCCGGCGACACATGAGCCTGCTGCATCAGCAGCTCCAGCTTCCGGATCGCACTCTCGTCGCACTTGCCCTTCACCCGGTCGCAGGCGGCGGTGTAGTACCGCCGCACGATCTCGTGGCGGCTGGCGGTCTGGCACACCTCGTCATCCACGATGGCAAAGCCCGCCATGTTGACGCCCATATCCGTGGGGGATTTATAGGGGGATTCGCCCTGGATCTTCTGGAACATGGCGTTCAGGACCGGGAACACCTCCACGTCCCGGTTATAGTTGACGGTGGTCTTGCCGTAGGCCTCCAGATGGAAGGGGTCGATCATGTTCACGTCGTTCAGGTCGGC
>CAVHKA010000152.1:0-5151 GCA_963636325.1 Agathobacter sp.
CGTATATCTATCTCTCTGTGGATGGCGAGGACATGATTTTCCAGATCACCGCGCTGTTCATCACGGATATTGGCTTTGACTATATTGCGCCTGATCCCACGGGAGATGATCTGGTCAGCTTCTTTGAAACGGTTGCACGGAAAAACTGGCTTGACTTTGACGGTGTGACCTTCTCCGAAGATGATACCGTCCTGACCCTTTCCACCTGCTGCCGGAAGTATGACGATGCCAATACCGGCAACCAACGGCTCGTGGTCATGGCGAAGTTGCTGCCGGAAGGAGCGACTGCGCAGGAGTTCAGCGTATCCCTTGTGGATGATCCTGAAATGCCCTGATTTATATTATAAAACCAATGAAATGCAGCGTATGGCATAGAGGAAACGGCGGCTGCTCTGTTAGAGGCAGCCGCCGTTTTCTCCCTTCCCCACTTTGATTGGAAAGGAGCCCATGTGTATGATGGGAAGATGCAGGAGGGTCCGCTGATGCGGTTGGATACCACAATGAAAGCATAGTTGATCGCCCTCCGGCTGCGCTGGGATGCCCATGCCATCCGGCAGCCTCCAACATTTTCAATATTGAAGTGCGCCCAAGCGCCCATACAGGCTTTTATGCCTGTGTGGGCGCTTTTTGTCGTTCACGGCACTTCTCCGCCGTGGGCTGCCGCTCCCCGCCGCCCTTTCGTTCTGGAAGAAACCACCTGAACAGAACGAAAGGAGCGCGCTGTATGAGCACGAAAAAATATTTTGAAATTTTTTCGCAAAGTTGGCCAAAAGGGGGTGCTGCAAGACCAGTAAGGGGTGAAAGGGGAATCCATGACCTGCCTTCCGGCGAGGAAGGAGGTGAGAATATGGACCTTGAAAGCCATTACCGGCATAAGCAGCACACCTTTGATGTTTTCTGCAAGAGAACGATCAAACATGAAGCCGCAAACGCCTTCCGGCAGATCCATCGGCAGCAGGATCGCTTCGTGTCCCTGTCCGAGCTGTCGGATGATGCCTGCGGTGAGCTTGCGACTTATGACCTCTATCCGTGGGAATACACATCCTTCCCTGTGGACGGCGATGTGATCCTCATTAAGGACGACAGGCTGGCTGATGCGCTGACCGTTTTGCCCCAGGGCCTCCGGGATATCTTTCTGATGTACTGGTTCCTAGAGCTGGCAGATCGGGAGATCGGCGAAAAGCTGCGCCTGCCCCGAAGAACGGTCAATCATCGCAGGCAGCGAGCCTATGAGCTGCTGAAAAAGCTGATGGGAGGTGACGCGAATGAGTAAGCACAAGCTGATCCCGTATCCGGTGATCGCCGCCGCCGTGCGGGGCGACCCGGAGGCGGTGAACCAGGTGCTGGATCACTATTCCGGCTACATAGCGGCACTGTCCATGCGCAGAGGGTATGACCAGAACGGAAATCCCTGCCTTGCAGTGGACGAGGAGATCCGCCGCCGGATCGAGACGAAGCTGATCGTCGCCATCCTGAGTTTCGACCTGAACTGAACCCAGGCGGGATCTGACCGTGCGCACCCCTTTCCGCGCGGCTGAGCCCTTTGCTCCTTGACAAAGAAAGCCCGGCAAATCCCGGCGCAGCATAGAGCAGACGGATACATTCCCGTCTGTGCGGAGCCATACGGCCGGTGCGCCATGACCCTCCAACGGGGCGAGCGATATCCACCGGGCCGCAAAGCGGGCAAGGCAGCCCGCGGGCCACGATGCACAGGCGGGGCGATACTCCCTTGCAGTCACAGTCCGGGCGTGCAGCCGTATTCAGGCGGTGAGGCGTCGCAGGCAATGAGCAGGGCCGCGCGAGAACCGCGCGGGGGTGGGATTCCCGTGGAGCTGATAGACCATTCAGCCGTCCGTTTCTGCTGTTCTTCGTAAGCTATCAAAAAATGATTTGTTTTCAGACGATTAGAAAGGGGCTAACTATGCAAACGACCGTTTCATCTGAAAAGAAATACGCCCCGCCGAAGCGGAGCGAAAAACAGATCGGCAACACAACCTTTATCGTCAATTCCTTCTTTCGAGAAAAGAGCGACGAGAGTATTGCCGTGAAGCTGGAACGTCTGATGAAAGCGGACGTTCAGAAAGAAGCGACAACTTAATTCTCCCAAACAGGCAGACAGGGACAAAAAGACGCGGTATAATGAAGGTGACTTCAAAACCGTGTTTGACTGCCGGATGGGAGGTTACTATGTATCATCAGTCAAACACCGCTGCCGCGCTTCAATTCCCTTACAACGCTATGAGCGTCGAAGCTGTTACCGCTTTGTACTGCCGTTTGTCGCGTGACGATGAATTGCAGGGCGACAGCAACAGTATCATCAACCAGAAAAAGATCCTTCAACGCTACGCACTTGACCACGGCTACAAAAATTATCGCTTTTATATTGATGACGGCATTTCGGGTACGACGTTCAACCGCCCTGGCTTCCAGCAAATGATTGCGGATATCGAAGCCGGCCTTGTCAAGCGGGTCATTATCAAGGATATGTCACGCCTGGGCCGTGATTATCTGCAAGTGGGCATGTATACCGAGATCATGTTCCCGGAGCATGACATTCACTTTATTGCTGTCAACGATGGCGTGGACAGCACCCAGGGTGATAATGAGTTCACCCCTTTTCGGAACATCATCAATGAGTGGTATGCGAAAGACACCAGTAAGAAGATCCGTGCCGTGATGAAGGTCAAGGGCAACGCCGGCGAGCATCTGACGACCCTGCCGCCCTATGGCTACATGAAGTCTCCTGACAACAAAAAGCTGTGGGTCAGGGACGAAGAAGCCGCAGCGGTGGTCTATGAGATCGGCCTATATGTGATGGACGGTTTCGGACCGTCCCAGATTGCAAGAAAGCTGACAGAGCGAAGGATCTTGACCCCGGCCGCCTATTATGCCAGCAGGGGCCGGAAAGCAAGCAATATCAAGCGGGGTTTGCCCTACGCATGGGATGCCTCCACCGTAGCGGATATCATGGACCGCTGGCGGGAGTACCTGGGGCACACGGTCAATTTCAAGACGAGGAAGAAGTCCTACAAGAGCAAAAAGGTCATCCATAATCCGGAAAGTGAGTGGCTGATCTTTGAGAACACCCATGACCCAATCTGGACGGAGGCAATCGCAGACGCCGCGAGAGCAGCAAGGCAGACGCGCCGGCGTCCTACAAAAATGGGAGAAATGGGGATGTTCTCCGGCATGATGTTCTGCGCGGACTGCGGATCTGTCATGTATCAATGCAGGGCCACCAACTTCCGGCGCGAGCAGGAATACTACCTGTGCGCCGGCTACCGAAAGAGCCGTGACTTCTGCGGTCAGACCCATTCCATCCGCACGGTGATCTTGGAGGAATTGATTCTGGAAAACCTGCGGGAGATCGTTTCCTTCGCCTCCCGCAGTAAGGACGAGTTTGTGAGGCTGGTCATGGACAGTGACCTGCGGCAGCGCGACCGGGATCTTGCAAAGCGGAAACGGCAGCTTGCCGATTCCGAAAAGCGGATCACAGAGTTGGATGCTATCTTCAAGCGGCTCTATGAGGACAACATTTCGGGCAAGCTCTCCGATGAACGCTTTCAGAAGCTCTCTGCGGACTATGAGAAGGAAGAACAGGAGCTCAAGGTGCTGGCGAGTTCCCTTCGGAAAGAAGTGGAGCTGGAGGAAAGCAAATCGGCGGATGTAGATCGTTTTCTCTCCGTTGTGGAGAGGTATACGGATATCCCGGAGCTCACGCCCTGCATCCTCCATGAGTTCGTGGAGAAAATCATCGTCCATGCGGCCAGCGACCCGAAGGGCAAGAATCGGACGCAGGAGATCGACATTTACTACAAGGGTATCGGAGCCTTGGAAATGTCAAAAGTCACGGCATCAATGGAAAAATGAGAAAACGGTACAGCCGAAGCTATACCGTTCTCTCTTTCCTCACGATGTTTTCTTATCGGGAGTAGCCCTTGCGGGCTTTCTTTTTTTGCTATTTCATGCTCTCCATGGCCTTTTCCGCGAAGCTGTTGTCCACCAGCGCGTCAAAGTCCACCCACTGGGACTTCTCCAGCTCGCCGGCCTCGGTCATCACCGTTTCCAGCCGCTCCAGCGCCGAGCGCGCCATCATGGGCGCGGCGTTCCACGCGTCGATCTGCCGGTGACGGGCGGTGACGGCCTCCAGCGTATCCAGATCGGTGTCCGGGAACTGGTCGATGATGGCCTGCGCCACCTCCCGGTCGGTGTGCTCCACGATCCACTGCTGTGCGCGGGCAATGGCATTGGCGAAGCCCTGGATCACCTCCGGATGGGCGTCCATATAGCTCCGGGCGGCAAAGTAGGCGGTGTAGGGTATCTCGCCGGATTCCTCGCCGATGGAGCAGAGGATATACCCGTGCCCGGCGCGCTCCACCTCGGTGGCGGTAGGCTCAAACAGTGTCACATAATCCCCCTGCCCGCCGGTGAACGCCCCGGCCATCATGTTGAACTGCACGGAGGTGTCCACCACCGCGTCCTCCTGCGGCTCCACGCCGTTGTGCCGCATGACGTACTCCAGCGTCATCTCCGGCACGCCGCCCTTGCGTCCGCCGATGATGGTCTTGCCCTTCAGGTTCGACCAGTCGAAGTCCTCGTCCGTCCGCCCCACCAGGAACGAACCGTCCCGCTTGGTCAGCTGGGCGAAGATGACCGGCAGATCGTCCTTGCCCTGCCCGTGGATATAGATGCAGCTCTCCGGCCCCGCCAGTCCGATATCCGCGCCGCCGGAGACGACGGCGGTCATGACCTTGTCGGCGCCGCCGCCGTTGCTCAGGTCGATGTCCAGCCCCTCGTCGGCAAAGAAGCCCTGGCTCATGGCCACATACTGCGGCGCGTAGAACACCGAGTGCGTCACCTCGCTGAGCCGGACGGTGACGGTCTGCGCCGCCGCGTCCTGCTCCGTGTCCGTGTTTCCTTCCGCGCCGCAGCCTGCCAGAAGCGACAGCGACAGCAGCGCGGCCATACAAATGCAGATAATACGCTTTTTCATACGCGAACCCCCCATACAGAATTCAGGAATTTTTCCGCCCGCAGCACCAGCAGGTACATGCCCACCGCCGCCGCACCCAGTGCCAGCACGCTGGCCATGACCAGATCCATGTTGAACACCTGCGAGCCGTAGACGATGAGATAGCCCAGCCCGGCGCG
>CAVHKA010000153.1:0-5069 GCA_963636325.1 Agathobacter sp.
AGCTTTTCTTATCTGAAAGCCCTGAAAGAAAAATTGATTGCAAGGCATACTTCGGCTACAATAGAACCATCAGATAAAGCAGGAAGGAGAACTGATATGGCGATTTTGATCGCATTTTACTCCCGCACGGGAGAGAATTATTTCGGCGGTGCGTACCGCCGCATTTCCGTGGGCAACACCGAAAAGGCCGCCGAAATACTGGCCGACCTGACCGGCGGTGAGCTTTATAAGATCGAACAGGCGCAGCCGTATTCTGACGATTACCAGACCTGCATTGCAGAGGCAAAGGCTGATTTGCAGAAGAAAGCCCGCCCGGAGGTTCTGGACTTGCCCGATGATCTGGACGCCTATGACGAGATATATCTGGGCTATCCCAACTACTGGGGCACCATGCCGATGGCGGTCTATACATTCCTTGAAAACTACGATTTCACCGGCAAGACCATCCACCCCTTCTGCACGCATGAGGGCAGCGGCCTTTCCCATACGGTGCAGGACATTCAGAAGGCCGCGCCCGGTGCGGTCGTTACCAAGGGGCTTGCCATTCACGGCAGCGCCGTAGACAGCGCCGAAGCCGCACTGGAAAAATGGGTGCAGGAGATGGAAAAATGAAAAATGTCATGCTTTGGGCCGGTGCCGGACAGATCGGCATGGCCATTGCCCGCCGCATGGGTGCGGGTATGAAAATCGTCGTGGGCGATAAGAAAATCGAAAACGCACAGGCCATCGCCAAGACTATGAACGAGGCGGGTTTCGATGTGGTGCCCATGGAAATGGACTTGTCCAGCCGGGAATCCATCCAAGCGCTGATCAACGAGGGCCAGAAGTACGGCCCTATCAAAATGCTGGCGAAGCGCTGCAACGAGAAGCGGGTCATGGCGCAGGCGGTGGAGTGGGGCAAGCGGGGCGCGCGGCTCAACGACATCGCGCCCGGCATCATCGTCACGCCGCTGGCACTGGACGAGTTCAACGGCCCGCGTGGAGATTTCTATAAGAATATGTTCGCCAAATGCCCAGCGGGCCGTCCCGGCACGGCGGACGAGGTGGCCAATGTGGCGGAGCTGCTCATGAGTGACAAGGGCACCTTCATCAGCGGCTCCACTTTTCTGATCGACGGCGGCGCAACAGCCAGCTACTTCTACGGCCCGCTGAAACCGGGAACGGAGACATGATGAAAAAGAACTTTGTACTTATTCTGATGTCGGCGCTGCTGGTGTTCTTCGCTTTCACAGCTTGCGGACAGACGGCCTCTGATCCGGATGCACCGCAGAACAACACAGAAAGAACCGTTTCTTCGGCAACGCCGGATGCCCCAAAAGATCAGTCCGCGCCGGATAATTCGGAGGAAGCGGCAGGCAAGGCGAGAGAGCGCGAGATCAGGCTTAGCCGGAGGTTTTGATCAAGCCCTTATAGGGGTGGCTTGACTGTGTCATTCCATTTCGGGGCGCTCGTCGCCGTAGAAGAATACGGCCACCGTGCCGGGACCGGCGTGGCTGCCGATGATGGTGCCGATGTCGCAGATGCGGATCTTGCCCTTCAGGTGAGGGAAGCGCACCTCCAGCTGGTCGGCCAGCTGCTGGGCCAGATCAAGGCACTGGGAGTGGCAGATCCAGCAGCGCTGGTCGTAGTCGCGGCCGCCCTGGGCGTGCTGCTCCATGGTGTTCACCGTGGTCTCGATGGCCTTGTGCTTGCCCCGTACCTTGTCATAGGCCTTGATGGCGCCCTTGTTGTCCAGACGCATGATGGGGCAGATGTTCAGCACCGTGGCGATGGCGGCGGCAGCGCCGGACACGCGGCCCGTGCGGCGGAATTGTGTCATATCGGTGGAGAAGAACTGGTGGTGCACCTTGTTGCGGTTGTCCAGCGTCCACTGATAGGCTTCCTCAATGGAAGCGCCCGCGTCGCGCATATCGGCCACCGTGTCCACCAGCAGGCCATAGCCGGAGGAGGAGCACAGGGTGTCCACCACCAGCAGCTTCTGGCCGGGGTACTTCTCCCGCATCATATCGGCGGCGATGAAGGCGTTGTGGATGGAGCCGGACTGGCCGGAGGTGAAGCCCAGATGCAGCACATCACCGCCCTGCTTCAGCAGTCCGTCAAAGAACTCGGCGTATTCGGCCACGTTGATCTGGCTGGTCTGGGGCAGTTTGCCCGCCGCCAGCATCTCATAAAAATGGGGCAGGGCGTTGGGATCGCGGCCCATGTCGTCCACATAGGTCACGTCGTCCACTACATAGGTGTAAAAAAGAACCGGGATATGGCGGCTTTCCAGATAGCTGTAGGGCACATCCACGGTGGAGCAGCAGCTCAATGTAAAGTTACAAGACATAGTGATTCTCCTTTCTCCTCAGCGTCATTATATCAGATTTGCGGACATTGTCAATAATGCCTAATGCTAAGAAATGTGATATAGCGTATTAGAAGGGATGTGTTGCCAAGCGATGAAAAGTATGCTATATTTATTTAGTTAAGAACACAATTCGCTCGTTTGGGCTGATTTTCGGAGGCATATATGCTGGTATTTATGAAACACGATACGCCGGAGGCGGCGATACGCTCGCTGGTGATCCAGCTGAGCCGGGAGGGCATCGGCGCGGCCCGCGCGGAGAGCGCCGGCCGCGTGCTGCTGACGCTGGTGGGTCCCACCTGGACGCTGGACGAGCAGCGGCTGCTGGCCCTGCCCTATGTGGATGAGGTGAAGCGCCTGACGCCGGTGTGGCGGCTGGCGGATCGCAGCAACCATCCGGAGAACACGGTGGTGACGGTAGGGGAGACCCGGATCGGTGAGGGCTTCTGCCTGATGGCCGGACCCTGCGCCATCGAGTCAGCGTTTCAGATGCAGTCAGTGGCCCGTTCCGTGAAAGCAGCCGGTGCGTCGATACTGCGGGGCGGCGCGTACAAGCCCCGTACCTCACCCTATGCCTTTCAGGGCTTCGGCGCTCCGGCGCTGGAGCTGTTGGCCCAGACCGGAAAGGAGATGGGCCTGCCCACCGTGTCGGAGATCACCGACGCGGCGCAGCTGCCGCAGTTCGAACATGTGGACATGTTACAAGTCGGCGCGCGGAATATGCAGAACTATGAGCTGCTGCGGGCCTTGGGCGGACAGCCCAAGCCGGTGCTGCTGAAGCGGGCTGTCGGAGCCACGGTGGAGGAGCTGCTGCAATCGGCGGAGTACATTCTGGCGGGCGGCAATCCCAATGTGGTGCTGTGCGAGCGGGGCATCCGCTCCTTTTCCCAGACCAGCCGTGCGGCGCTGGACATCAGCGCCATCCCGGTGCTGAAGCAGATGACCCATCTGCCGGTGATCGTGGATCCCAGCCATGCGGCAGGCAGCAGCGAACTGGTGGCGCCGCTGGCGCTGGCCGCCGTGGCGGCAGGAGCCGACGGCGTGATGATCGAGGTGCATGACCGGCCTGCCGCCGCCCTCAGCGACGCGGCCCAGTCCCTCAGCTGCACGGCCTTCACGGAGTTAGCGGAGAAGATCAGGAAAGTACGTCAGGCCATCGAAGCGTAACCGTCGGCGCGTAAGCGCCGTGAAAATGATAACAGGAGGATATTACCATGCCCCATGTTCACGTTACCGTTACCGGAAAGCACACCAGGGAGTGGAAGCAGGATCTGATGGATTTCGCCGCGGCCACGATCCACGCCAACACCAGCACACCGCTGAAGAATGTGTACGTTTACATCCATGAAATGGATCCGGAGAACGTCCGCAAGACCGCACCCATCGTGCGCATCGACTGGACCACCATCCCGGATCGCACCCAGGCGGCCAAGAATGCCATCATGACGGCGCTGACCGACAAGCTGGCGGAGATCACGGGGGAGAATAAGATGGAGATCAGCATCCTCATCAACGATATCCCGCTGGCCTGCGGCATGCTGGGCGGCATCTCCCGCGCCGACAACTGCGATTGGTGAAAAATTCATAAGAAAAAGGCAGCCACAGGCTGCCTTTTTCTTATGGTTTATTCCTCGTCCTCAAACAGGCACTGGGCCAGCTTGTTGAACATGTGATCCCGGTGGCGGATGACCTCCACGTCCCGGCCGTCGGAGTAGTCGTAGAAGCCCGCGCCGTTTTTCACGCCCAAGCGGTCATGCTCGATGCACTCGCTGATGAGGCCGAAGGGTTCGGTGGCGTTGCACAGGTCGGCGAAGGTGTACTTGGCGATGTTGTGATGAATGTCCAGGCCACCCAGGTCGCAGGTCTCGAAGGGGCCGAAGCAGGCGTAGCGGAAGCCCAGGGCGTATTTCATCACGTCGTCCACCGCCTCGGGGCTGGCGATGCCCTGCTGTACGATGTGAAGGGATTCCCGCAGGATGGCCTGCTGTAAGCGGTTCAGCACGAAGCTGGGGGCATCCTTGACGATAACGGGCTTTTTCTTCATGCTCAGCGCCACCTGCCGCACCAGCTCCGCCGTCTCCGGCGCGGTCTTTTCGCCCTCCACGATCTCGATGAGGGGGATGATGTGGGGCGGATTCATCCAATGCATCCCGGCAAACCGCTCCGGATGGGTGATGGCCTCGGCAATTTTGGTGATGCTCAGGCCAGAGGTGTTGCTGCACAGGATAGCGTCCTCCGCCACGACGGCGCACAGCTGGCGGTAGAAATCGTGCTTGACCTCCAGCTTTTCCAGAATGGCCTCCACCAGAAAATCGGTGTCCGCCAGATCCTCCAGACGGGAGGTGAAGGAGATACGGCCCACCAGCGCGGCGGACTGCCCCGCCGTCAGCTTGCCGCTGGCCACCTCGGTTTGCTGGTTCAGAGCGATCATGTCCTTTGCCTTGTCCAGCGCGGCGGGGAACAGGTCATAAAGCCGGACGGGGTATCCGGCGGCGGCAAAGGCCTGGGCCAGCGAGTAGCCCATGGTGCCCGCACCGGCAATGGCGACGCGGCGGATCTCTTTCATAGTGGCATCCTCCTGCATTTGTAATATATAACCATTGTACCATATGACGGCAGAAGGGTGCAATAAAAAAGTTCCGGTGCGTATGCACCGGAACTTTTTTATTGCTTTTTGGAATGATGGCGTTCGGCTTAGAAGCAGCCCTGCTCCATCATAGCC
>CAVHKA010000154.1:0-5068 GCA_963636325.1 Agathobacter sp.
TTCTTCTTGGCCGCCGACAGCATCAGCTTGATGCGGTTCAGCTGGTTCACCTCGCTGGCGCCGGGGTCATAGTCCACGGCGGCGATGTTGGCCTGAGGGTAGGCGGCCTTCAGCGCCTTGATGACGCCCTTGCCCACCACATGGTTGGGCAGGCACGCGAAGGGCTGGATGCACACGATGTTGGGCACGCCCTCCGTCAGCAGTTCCGCCATCTCGCCGCACAGGAACCAGCCCTCGCCGTACTGGTTGCCCAGAGACAGGAAGGGCTTTGCAAGGTCAGCAATGTGGGCCATGGGCGTGGGCGGGTCGAAGCGGCGGCTGGCCTTCAGGGCCTCCACCGCGGGTCTGCGGACGGCCTCGATGCCGTCGGTGCCCACCTTGGCCAGCAGGCTGGAGGTCCAGCCGGTACCCAGGTAGTCGTGCTTGTAGCTCTGCTGATAGATACACTCGATGAGGAAGTCGGTGAGGTCGGGCACCACCGCCTCCGCACCCTCCTGCTCCAGCAGATCCACAAGGTAGTTGTTGGCAAGGGGCATATACTTCACCAGAATTTCTCCCACGATGCCCACGCGGGGCTTGCGGAGACTCTCATTCAGCGGCAGGGCGTCGAAATCCGCCACAATGCCCCGGCAGATGCCGCCGTAGGTATAGCCGGTCTTTTCGCCCATGGCGTAGGAAATGGCGATATCCCGCCACTTGGCGTGGAGGGCGTTGGCGGAGCCGGGAACGGCCTCATAGGGCCGCGTGCGGTAGAGACACCGCATGAGAAGATCGCCGAAGGTCAGCTGCCGCAGGGCGGACAGCAGCATGGCGGGGGAGACGCGGAAGCCCTCGTTCTTCTCCATGCCGTTGGCGTTCAGGGAGATAACGGGGATGTGGCTCAGCCCCGCCTTTTCCAGCGCCCGGCGGATGAAGGCCACATAGTTGCTGGCCCGGCAGCAGCCGCCGGTCTGGGTCATGATGAGGGCCAACCTGTCGGTATCGTACCGACCAGACAGCACCGCCTCCATCAGCTGTCCCACCGACAGAATGGAGGGATAGCAGGCATCGTTGTTGACGTACTGCAAACCCACGTCCACCGCCTTCCGGGTGGCGTTGTTGAGGATCTCCACATGATAGCCATGGCGGCGGAACACCGGCTCGATCACGTCAAAGTGGATGGGGGACATCTGGGGTGCCAGAATGGTATAGCCCTGGTCGAACATCTCGCGGGTGAACTCGGTGCGGTGATAGTCCAGCGGCACTGGCTTGGCGCAGATGTGCTGCTCCTGCCGCATGTTCATGGCGACCAGCAGGCTGCGGATCCGGATGCGGGCCGCGCCCAGATTGTTCACCTCGTCGATCTTCAGCACGGTATAGAGCTTGTTGCATTTCTCCAGTATCTCACACACCTGATCGGTGGTGACGGCGTCCAGTCCGCAGCCGAAGGAGAACAGCTGCACCAGCTCCAGATCGTCCCGTTTGCCCACGAACTCCGCCGCGGCATACAGCCGGGAGTGGAACACCCACTGATCCACCACCCGCAGGGGACGCTGGGGCGGGGTGTCCAGCGGCAGACTGTCCTCGGTGAATACGTACAGACCGTAGGAGGCGATCAGCTCCGGGATGCCGTGGTTGATCTCCGGGTCGATGTGGTAGGGCCGTCCCGCCAGCACTACGCCCCGCTTGCCGCCGCGCTCCATTTCCTCGAGACGGCGGCGGCCCTCGGCGCGGATGTCGTCCTTGGCCCGGCGCTGCTCCGCCCACGCGGCACGGGCGGCGGCGCGGACTTCGGCGGCGGGGATGTCCCACACGTCGCGGCACAGCTTCACCAGCCGGTCCTCCGCTGTTTTCTCGCTGGTAAAGGCGATAAAGGGCCGGATGTACCGCACCTGCCCGGAGGTGATGGCTTCCACGTTGTTTTTCAGGTTCTCCGGATAGGACACCACCATGGGGCAGTTATAGTGGTTCTGAGCGTCAGGCGTCTCCTGATACTCATAGAATACGCATGGGTGGAAGATGGTGGTGATCCCCTGCCGTACCAGCCATTCCACATGGCCGTGGGCCAGCTTAGCGGGATAGCACTCCGACTCGGAGGGGATAGACTCCATGCCCATCTCATAGATGGCACGGGTGGAGAAGGGGGACACCACCACCCGGAAGCCCAGCTGCCGGAAGAAGGTGGCCCAATAGGGGAAGTTCTCGTACAGGTTCAGCACCCGCGGGATACCGATGACACCGCGTTTGGCTTCGTTCTCTTCCAGTGCGGGGTAGTCGAACAGCCGCTGCCGCTTATAGGCCATCAGATTGGCCCCCGGCTGGGCCGCGTTGGCGTTCTTCACCCGCTTTTCACAGCGGTTGCCGGAGATATAGCGCCCGCCGTCGGAGAAGGTGCTGACGGTCAGCAGGCAGTTGTTCTCGCATCCGCCGCAGCGGGCGGTCTTTGTGGCAAAGGTCAGGGCGGCGATGTGGGCAAAGTCCAGCGTTTCCGTGGGCTGGCCGTGATAGCGGCTGCGGGCGATCAGCGCCGCGCCGAAGGCGCCCATCAGGCCGGAGATATCGGGACACACCGCCTCGGTTCCGGCGATGCGCTCGAAGGCCCGCAGCACCGCCTTATTATAGAAGGTGCCGCCCTGCACCACGATGTGGTGGCCCAGCTCGCGGGCGTCGGCCAGCTTGATGACCTTGAACAGGGCGTTCTTGATGACGGAATAGGCAAGTCCGGCGGAGATGTCCGACACCGCCGCGCCCTCCTTCTGGGCCTGCTTCACGTTGGAGTTCATGAACACGGTGCAGCGGGTGCCCAGATCCACCGGGTGCCGGGCAAACAATGCCTCGTCAGCGAACTGCGCCGCCGTAAATCCCAAGGAATTGGCAAAATTTTCCAAAAACGAGCCGCAGCCGGAGGAACAGGCCTCATTGAGCATCACGCTGTCTACGGTGCCGTTTTTCAGCCGGATGCACTTCATGTCCTGTCCGCCGATGTCCAGCACGCAGTCCACCTGCGGATCGAAGAAGGCCGCCGCTGTGGTGTGGGCGATGGTCTCCACCTCGCCCTCGTCCAGATGGAAAGCGGCCTTCAGCAGCGCTTCGCCGTAGCCGGTGGAGCAGGAGCGGGCGATGCGGGCCGTGGGCGGCAGCAGCGCCGAAAGCTGGGTCATGGCGTCCATGGCGGTTTTGATAGGGCTGCCGCTGTTGTTGGCATAGTAGGACCACAGCAGCTCGCCCTTTGCGCCGGTCAGGGCCAGCTTTGTGGTGGTGGAGCCCGCGTCAATGCCCAGGAAGCAGTCGCCCTCGTATGTACTCAGATCGGCTTTTTCCACCACCGCGTGGGCGTGGCGGGCGCAGAAGGCGTCGTATTCCGCCTTGTCGGCAAACAGTGGCGGCAGGCGCTTGATCTCAAACGCCATGGTCACGCCCTGGGCCAGCCGGTCGATCAGTTCCCCGATGGGCCGCGCCGCCGCGCTCGGTTCCGTCTCCAGCGCCGCGCCCATGGCGGCGAACAGGTGGGAGTCCTCCGGGTCCACGATGTTTTCCTCCGTCAGCTTCAGCGTGCGGATAAAGGCCTTTTTCAGCTCCGGCAGGAAGTGCAGCGGCCCGCCCAGAAAGGCCACGCAGCCCCGAATGGGCTTGCCGCAGGCAAGGCCGGAGATGGTCTGGTTCACCACCGCCTGAAAGATGGAGGCGGCCAGATCGGCGCGGGTGGCGCCCTCATTGATCAGGGGCTGGATGTCGGTCTTGGCGAACACGCCGCACCGGGCGGCAATGGTGTACAGCTCCTGATAGTCCGCCGCCGCGTCGTTAAGGCCCTTGGCGTCGGTCTGCAGCAGGGCGGCCATCTGGTCGATGAAGGAGCCGGTGCCGCCGGCGCATACGCCGTTCATCCGCTCCTCCAGGCCGCCGGTGAAATAGATGATCTTGGCGTCCTCGCCGCCCAGCTCAATGGCCACGTCCGTCCGGGGATAGCGCCGCTCCAGCGCCGTGGCCACAGCCACCACCTCCTGCACAAAGGGAATGTCCAGCGCCCGGCCCAGATTGATGGAGCCGGAGCCGGTGATGGCGGGGCGGAGGGCGCAGTCGCCCAGGGCCGTCCGGGCTTCGCTCAGCAGCGCGGCCAGCGTCTGCTGGGTGTGTGCTTGGTGGCGGCGGTAGTCGCCGTAGAGAATGTTGTCGTTGTCGTCCAGTACCACCAGCTTGACGGTGGTAGAGCCAATGTCGATACCGGCACGATAAGTGTTCATGGGTACGATATTCCTCCATAGGGTGATGTAAAATTTTTATTGATACATACCATACCACATTTTTCGACATTTCTGCGTTAAGTTTTTGTTAAGAAAATGAAAAGAACGGTGTGGGGATTCATAGTCGGGAAAAGAAATCCGCCGGCGCGGCAGGGAACTTTGCGAAAAACCACTTGAGCGCCGACAAGGTATCTGGTATAATTACACGTTAGAGTAAAAACCGCACGATTAAGGAGATGCATATATATGAAATTAGGTATCGATATAAATTGACCATTTCATGTACCTTTATGTATTTCCATAAATCTCCACAAACCGTTGTAATTTAAGGGATTCCGCATTTTTAAGTAGAATATAAGTCAATGTAAAAAACCATATCTCGATGCCAAAATGGTGCGGGAATGGTGCGAGGAAAAAACGAGAAAAACCCTTTGCGGCAACAAAGAAGGTTGACACGCACGATTGAAAAGGATCATCTTCAATCGTGCGTGTCTTTTTTGCATACACATCTATGCTTTTCAACACAAGTCAGTTTACAAAATAACGAGGTAAATAAATATGCAGGAATATACACTTGAGATCAAACAGATCGTAGACTATCCACGATGCCGGATCTACCGGCAGTTCGTACAAGCCTTGATAGCAGACCGGAGCATTCGCGTGAGCGGAGGCTCCGGCCTTTTTTATTTTGTCGTGCTCTGCGCCTATGCCAACTTCCGCACCTCATACAAGCGCATTGATGGTATCAGCTATACCATCTACCCCGGCGAATGGATTATGTCCGTGGAGGAATTGTCCCAGTATTTCCGCACACGCTTCCGCCGCCAGACCTTAACCGCATTGGAGGG
>CAVHKA010000155.1:0-5007 GCA_963636325.1 Agathobacter sp.
GCAGACTCTGCTGCTGCTTCTTGTTGAAATACTGGATCTCGTCCAGATACAGCAGAATGCCGTTGGGCGCCATCATGGTATCCACGTCAGCGATAATAGCCTTGATATCCGACAAGCTGGCAGTGGTGGCGTTGAGATGGTACAGCGCCTTCTGCGTCCGCTTGGCGATAATGTTGGCGATGGTGGTCTTTCCCGTGCCGGAGGGCCCGTAGAAGATCAGATTGGCCTCGGCTCCGTTTTCGATCAGGCGGCGCAGCAGCGCGCCCTCGCCCAGCAAATGCTTCTGTCCCGCCACCTCATCTAAAGTCTGGGGCCGTATTTCGTCCGCCAATGGCCGCATGCGCTCACCTCCCAAAAATGATACTGCTGTATTATACCACCATTTGCTTTTTTGCGCAAGGTCTGATACAATAGAGCCGAGGTGAGGCCCATGAAAACACAAGCGCAGATCAGCGCCATCATCGAGGAACTGAAAAAGCTGTATCCGGACGCCATCTGCTCGCTGGACTATCGAAAGGACTACGAGCTGCTGTTCTCCGTCCGTCTGGCGGCCCAATGCACCGACGCGCGGGTGAATCTGGTGACCCCCGCGCTGTTCGAGCGCTTCCCCACGCTGGAGGCCTTCGCGGCGGCCACGCCCGACGAGGTGGGCGAATACGTCCGCTCCTGCGGCTTCTGGCGGGCCAAGGCCAAAGACATCGTGGGCAGCGCCCAGATGCTGCTGTCTGACTTCGGCGGCAAAGTGCCGGACAACATGGATGACCTCCTCCGCCTGCCCGGCGTGGGACGCAAGACCGCCAATCTCATTCTTGGCGACGTATACGGCCAGGAGGGCTACGTCTGCGACACCCACTGCATCCGCATCACCGGACGGCTGGGCATCACCGACGGCAGCAAGGACCCCCTGAAGGTGGAGCAGCAGCTGCGGAAGGTCCTCCCACCGGAGGAATCCAGCGATTTCTGCCACCGGATGGTGCTGCACGGCCGGGCGCTGTGCATGGCCCGCGCTCCCCAATGCGGGGATTGCCCGCTGAAGGAGCTGTGCGACTACGGCTCAGCTCAACAATAGCATACATATCCAAGTGCCGGTCCGGTGGGACTGGCACTTTTTTCATGCCCGCCGCATATATTGCCGTATGGAGGTGGGAACATGGACATGAAACAGATGGCGGCGCAGCTGCACACCGACCCGGACACCATGGAGCGCATGGCCCAGTCCCCGGACGGTCAGGCGCTGATGGCCCTGATGCAGCAGCAAAACGGGGCGCAGCTGGAAAAGGCCATGACGCAAGGGGCCAGCACGGCGGAAATGGCGTCGCTGCTGAAAACCGTGCTGTCCAGCGGCGAGGGCCGCGCCCTTTTACAGCGGCTGAGCCAGCAATTGCAGCAGCAGTAACCGAACCCCACGAAAGGAGGCGGCCACATGGACGATATGGACAGCAAGCTCAATGCCATGCTCAACGACCCGGCGGCCATGGCACGCATCATCCAGATGGCGCAGCAACTCTCCGGCGGGGCGCGGCCCAACACGCCGCCGCAGAATCCGCCGCCTCCCCCGCCGCCAAGCGGTCCGCCGCCGGGCGACGGCTTCGACCCCATGATGCTGGCCAAATTTCTGCCGCTGCTGCAAGACCTGCGCCAGTCCAACAGCCAGACCACACAGCTGCTGTACGCCCTGCGGCCCTTCCTGAAGGAGGAAAAGCAGCCCAAGGTGGAGCGCGCCGCGAAGCTGGCGCACCTGATCTGCATCGGTAAGCGCTTTTTGACGGAGGGAGGGCTGGACATTGTATGACCGCTATGCCCGCGAGAACCGCGGCAATTACGTCCGCGCGTCGCTGGACGACAGTCCCCTGCCGCCTCCGCCGCGGAAGCCCTCCGGGCCTCCCCCGCCGAGGCCCCAGCAGCAGCCCAAACCGCCGCCCCGTCCGCCGCAGTCCGGGCCGCCGCCCAAGCGCCCGCCGGAGATCGCCTTCGGCAAGGGGATACTGGACGCGCTGCATCTGGACGATCTGGACACCGGCGACCTGCTGCTGTTGTTCCTGCTGTTTTTCCTGTTCAAGCAGCAGGCGGACGAGGAGCTGCTGATCGCCATCGGATTGCTGTTGATTTTGTGACGGGACTTGACAACGCGGGGAAAACTGGTATAATAAATGCAAGAGTATCAAGCAGAGCGGCTTGACTCTACAGTTGGGTTTTAGAAAACTCTAAAAACCGTCACTTGGCAGAGTGGCGGTTTTTGCTTTCCTTCCATCTATGGAAAGCAATATAAGCCTCCCCTGTGTAAGGGGAGGTGTCGCGGCGTAAGCCGTGACGGAGGGGTTGACCGGTGGTTGTGCAGTGCAAACTAAGATGGATGCTGCGGCGGCATAGCCGCCGCGATCGGAGGCTAAAAACATGCCACCGGCATGTTTTCTTAACGCCCCGACTCCCATTTCTGGCAAGCATTGCATTTGCAATACGTCCTCCGGCGGGGTATAATGACGGTGTTCTTGCAAGAGCGAATCCATACCAAGGAGGTCACAGAAATGTTCTGCAACTTTGACTGCGCTTCCCTGCTGAAGCTGCTGTGCGGCTTTTTCGGCTGCTGACGCGACGAGATAAAGGCTCCCCCACCGGGGGAGCTTTTTTTATGCGCGGTGACGGCCTGTCATTGCGAGCCAGTCCTCAGACTGGCGCGGCAATCCGCGTCCCCTTTATCAGGATACGGATTCCCACGACAGTGACGTCGGTCACTGTCTCGGAATGACACGGTAATCCGTTCCGTAGGGGCGGACGACTCTGTCCGCCCGCACGGTCAACGATACTGCTTTCGGTATTCGGCGGGGCGATGTGGGCATCGCCCCCTACAACGTTCTATCGGTAACCGTTTCGTAGGGGCCGATGCCCACATCGGCCCGTTAAGGCCCCCTCTGGGAGGGGGCCTTTTTTCTTTCCCCCCGTCACTTCCCACCTGCGCCACTCCATCCCGTGACCTGATAATGAACATCAGGTCGAAAATATGACGATTTTGTAACCTTTTCAATCTTTACAACGGCAAGGGCGTATTGTATAATATTGACAATCGGGGGAAGATTGACCCCGACGCAGGACAAGAGCATGAAAAACGAAAGGAGAACATTATGAAGAAAAGAGTAGTCAGCCTGCTGCTGTGCTTGATCATGGCGCTATCGCTGATACCCACCGTGGCGTTTGCAGCGGAGCCTGTTGCAGAGGAGCAGCAATCTGTGGAGCAGCTTGATACTTTGGCAGGCGACCCGCAGGCAACAGCTTTGCTTACTAGGACCTTGGGCTGGAAGTACGCCAAAATCGAACAGACTTCTGCGGGCGGCTTAACGATAACGCAGCCCAGCACCGATGAGGACTTGTCTAATAATGTTACTGTTACAATTGAAAAGCCCTTCGGTGGTAAGGAAAATATGAAACAGAACACGCTTTATGATACGACTTTTCATCCCCTTTATAAAAAGGTTCGCATTACTGCTGACCCAAACTATTATATTGCCTATGTAGCTTTCTGCTGCATCGGCCCCGAAAATAATAGCTATAATTGTACCGCACCTCTACTCCTTCGGAAGGGCGATGAATCCATCACTTCCGTTTCGATGACTATGTGGGAATTGTCCCAGAAGCAGTCGTTGTTGGACCACGCTTCGTACTGCTGGCTGATGGTCATGGTCAAGCCCATTGAAGAAACTTCCGCTCCCACCACCGGCTCGCTGACCATTGAAAAAACTGTCCAGGGTTTGAAGGATGAGGATACTCCTGATGAGTTCAATTTTACCATCACTGGCGACAATAACTATTCAAATACGGTCTCTGTGAGTATTCTCGATGGCCTAAGTGCTACCATTGCTAACCTCTCCTTCGGCACTTACACCATCACTGAGATTGATGCCGCTATTGATGGTTATGACCTGACGACCACCTATGGCAACCAGGAAGCCAGAAGCTACGACGTTACCCTTGATAAGAATAATCAGGCAGTTACCGTTGCTGTTACCAACACCTACACAATGGTCACGGGAGACGATGTTGTGGCTCCGGCAAGCTTGACCATCAAGAAGGTCGATGCGACGGCTGACGCCAAACTGCTGTCCGGTGCTAAATTCAAACTGTTGGATACTACTGACAGTAACAAGTATTATATTGAGACAACCGATACTAACGGCAGCTTAACCTTTAATAATATTCCTGAGGGCATTTACACTCTGATGGAAACTGAGGCTCCTGCCAATTATATCAAGTCCAATACCACTTGGGCTGTCAAGGTTGAGCGCACCGGCACTCCTGAGTATATACTCAATCAAACCACCAAAAAGTACGATGCACATTACAGTAGCAACTTGACTGTGACGGCTAACGACCAGTCGATGGTCAAATTCGATAACAACACTCTGACCGTTACCAACGCGCCGAAAAACGCTACCACGGTGAAGATCAACATCACCAAGAACGTCAAGGTGACCGGCAACACTCAGCCCACTGCCATGCCCGCTTTCACCTTCAACATCAACGTTGGCACAAAGACTCTCAAGGCTGTTTCCCTGACCCCTGTGAAGCAGGCTGACGGTACTTGGAAGGTCTCTCAGGATGTGGACGTCGTTGTTCCTTACGATGATTTCGATGCCAATGGCGTGGCGACCCTGACGATCTCCGAGGTCAAGGGCAACCTGACCAACTGGACGTATGATGGCAATGCGTATACGCTGAAGGTCACTCGGGACGGCAAGGAGTATAAGGAAACTGTAATTATTAACTCTGTTCCGGCGGAAGTAAAGCCCATTGCGTCCTTCACCTTTACCAACACTTATAGCTACACCTACACGCCCACCACGCGTCCCTCCAACCCCATCAGACGGCAGCAGCCCACCACTACCACCACCAAGCCCGTCCAGTCTGTCAAGACCGGCGACATGGGTATCGCCCTCTATGCGGTGACCTCTCTGCTGTCCCTGAGCGGTACGGCGCTGCTCATCAAAAAGCGCAAGGACGAGAAGTAATTCTCCC
>CAVHKA010000156.1:0-4997 GCA_963636325.1 Agathobacter sp.
GAGGGAGGGTTATGACAGGGGAGCGTTTCGCACCTGTTGGGCATCGCACCCAACGGAAAGAGTGCCGTATCTGTGTGTAGGGGCGGGGTTCTACCCCGCCCGCCGTATACCGGAAATGCCACCGTAAGCTGGGCGGGAGGGGCAGAGCCCCTCCCCTACGCACCGTATAGCAAAGTGTTTCGTAGGGGCGACCCTTGCGGTCGCCCGGAATCGCACTTGTCGACGGGCGGCCGCAAGGGCCGCCCCTACAACGGTACGCCAAGCCTTTTGCGTTTACCGTGCGGGCCGATGTGGGCATCGGCCCCTACGCGATCTCTCCGAACTCTTTCGTAGGGGGCGATGCCCACATCGCCCCGCCGCACTCCCCAAAACTCCCCCTTGCAAAATACCGCCGCGTATGCTATCATAGACCCGTACATAAAGAAACTCATATAGCCGTGCCGCGACGGGGTACGGCGTTTCTACGGCGTCACCGGTGACGCCACTATGGGTGCTTTGCCGCAATGGGCGGCGGGGCGCTCATTTTATTTTGCCTGAAAAGAGGGATCGTTTCATGACACAGGTCTTGAAGGGCCATATCGTTCACGCTCCGGCGCTGGGCCGGATGGACATCACGGAAAACGGCTTTCTGGTGCTGGAGGACGGCGTGATCGCCGGAGTCTATCACACGCTGCCGGAATGCTATGCCCATGCCCCGCTGCGGGACTACGGCGACAAGCTGATCATGCAGTCCTTTGCCGACATGCACCTCCACGCGCCCCAGTATCCCATGCTGGGCATGGGTATGGATCTGCCGCTGCTGGACTGGCTGAATACCTACACCTTCCCCACCGAGTCCCGCTTTACCGATCTGGACTATGCCCGCCGCACCTATCAGCGGCTGGCCAGCGACCTGATCACCAACGGCACCACCCGCGTGGCCATGTTCTCATCCCTGCATACCGAGGCCACCTGGGTGCTGATGGAGGAGCTGGAAAAGGCGGGCGTCACCGGCTATGTGGGCAAGGTGAACATGGACCGCAACGGCCTGCCCGGCGTCCTGCAGGAGACCACCGAGGAGTCTGTCCGGGAGACGCTGCGCTGGCTGGAGGGCTGCCGGTTCGAGCATGTGAAGCCTATCCTTACGCCACGCTTCACCCCCAGCTGCACCGATGAGCTGATGGCGGCGCTGGGCCGCATCGCTGAGGAAAAGGGCCTGTACGTCCAGTCCCATCTGTCGGAGAGCATGGGCGAGATCCAGTGGGTGCGGGAGCTGCATCCGGAGTGCAAGCGCTACTGGGAGACCTATGATAAGTACGGCCTGTGGAAGAATCACACCCTGATGGCACACTGTGTCCACTCCGACGAGGTGGAGCGCAAGGCCATCAAGGACGCCAACGTGGTGGTGGTCCACTGCGGCGACTCCAACGTGAACATCTGCTCCGGCGTGTGTCCGGTGCGGCGGATGCTGGACGAGGGCCTGTGGGTCACGCTGGGCAGCGACATTGCCGGCGGCGCGCAGCTGCCCATGTACAAGGTCATCGCCATGTCCATCCGCACCTCCAAGGTGCGCCGTATCAGCGATGACTGGCACACCGACTTCCTGACGGTGGGGGAGGGCTACTACCTGGGCACCACCGCCGGACATAAGTATTTCGGCGCGGGCGAGGGCTTCGCCGTGGGCGACAGGCTCCACGCCATCGTGGTGGACGATGATGATTTCCCGGAGGCCAGCCATCCCCTCAGCGTGGAGGAGCGGTTCGAGCGGATCATCTACATGACTCACCGCCACAACATCGTGTCCGTCTGGTCGGATGGCCGGGAAGTGGTGAAGCGGTAAAAAACAGCCTATTCTGTCATTGCGAGCCAGTCCGCAGACTGGCGTGGCAATCCGTTTCTTCTTTCTGGGGACGGATTCCCACGACAGTGACATCGGTCACTGTCTCGGAATGACGGAATGTGCGGCGGGGTGTGGTCACCCCGCCCTACGGCAGACCACCGATAGAATTTTGTAGGGCGGCATGACCACATGCCGCCGCGAACAGCGCAGGAACTCCTTCCGCCACACAGTGAAAAGTGGGCCGCCGGAGGCCGTTCTAAAAACCAAAAAGAAGGACGGATGCGCTGCATCCGTCCTTCTTTTTGTTTGGTTCAGTTCTGCCGGACGAAGATCATGTTCTCCATCAGGTCGATCTTCTCGATGCTGCCCACCACGGTGGTGGGAACGCCCAAGATATCGCTGAATACCAGCGTATCGCCCTCGACCTTCATGGAGGCCACATTCTTGCAGACTTCCTTCTTCTCATCACCCTTCAGGGTGTAAACAGTGGAAAGGCACATGGTTCTTATTCTCCCTTCAGAAGCTTCAGAGCCTCATCCAGCTTTTCGTTGCCCAGGTTGAAGTCCAGAATGGCGTCGTGGATCAGCTGGGCAGCCTCGTCATCCATGCTGTGGGCCAGCTCATGCAGCTCCTCGGCGTGGTGGCGGTTGTGCTGCACCATATAGGCCAGCAGCGCCAGCGCCTCCTCGGGGGAGTGGTGGGCATGGTCATGATCATGGTCATGGCAATGATCGTGGTCATGGGTGTGGCAATGGGTGTGAGTAGTGCCGTCGGCATGGGTGTGCTGGTGTTCATGATCGCACATGGAAAGGCCCTCGCTTTCGTTTTTTCCTATTTTACCACGCGGCCATTGGTAAGTCAAATGACAAATAACAGACATATTTGCGGAATCTGTGCATTTTCTATGCAAACCGCACAAATTTATTGACAAAAAATCTGCAATTATGTATAATTTTTCTGTAAATTACCGCTTTGTGTGTTATGCGGCGTTAAGGAGGAACACAATGAGGGATCTGAAGCATCTGATTTATTTCGAGAACCTGCTGCAGGAGGCCAATAACGACCTGGTCAAGCAGGCCAAGGACGAGGGGAAGCTGGCGCTGGGGTACACCTGCTACTTCATGCCGGAGGTACTGCTGGATCTGCCCGGCTGCTTCAGCGTGCGGCTGCGGGCGCCCCGCTGTACCTCACCCGACATGGCTACCTATTACATGTCGTCCCGTACCTGCCACTATGGCCGCAGCCTGCTGGAGCGGGCGCTGGAGGGCGGCTTCAACTTCCTGGACGCCCAGCTGGCCACCGAGACGTGTACCGTCACCTGCCGGTTCCAGGAGCATTTGCAGCGGATGCAGGATGTGATCCAAAATGAGCGCTTCCAGTGCTCCTTCATGGACGTGCCCTTCAAAAAGACCCAGAACTCCATCGACCACTATGAGGGCCAGCTGAAGGCTCATGTGCTGGACTTTCTGAGGGACAACTACGGCGTGGATACCTCCGACGAGGCGCTGCGCAAGACCATCGAGGAACATAACGAGGTCTGCCGTCTGGTGCAGGAGATCGGCGAGTACCGCAAGCTGGATAACCCCACCATCACCGGCTATGAGTTCGCGGTCATCACCCTGGCCACCATGACATGTCCCAAGTACCTGATCATCGACAAGCTCCGGGAGACGGCGGAGGAGATGCGCGCCCGCCAGCCCGACGCCAGGAAGGAATTCCGCTGTAAGGTGGTGCTGGCCGGCAGCGAGAACGACGATCCCGACTTTATCAAGCTTATCGAGAGCTGCGGCGCCCGCGTGGTGGGCGACCGGTATTGCTACGGCGCGGCCGAGGCCCGCCAGCCCATCGAGATCAAAGAGGGCGAGACGCCTCTGCGCGCCATCGCCCGCCACTATCTGCTGACCAGCCAGTGCACCCGTTTCATGGAGCAGAACGAGATGCGCCGCCGTAAGCAGGTCATTGCCGACATGGCCAAGGAATACAAGGCCGACGGCATTATCATCGCCTCCAACAAGTTCTGCGAGTATTGGAGCTATGAGCGCGTTATCGATACGGTGGTTTTGCAGCGCGACTTCGGCTACCCCGTCTGCTCCATTGAGAAGGAGTATATCAATTCCGCCTCCGGTCAGCTCCGTACCCGCTTCCAGGCGTTTATCGAGAGCGTGGAGATCAAGAAGATCCAGGGAGGGAACAACTGATGAAGAAGATCGATCTGAAGGGTACGCTGGCCAAGGCCAAGGACGTGAACTATAAGAAGCTGGCAAAGGACTTCTGGTACGGCAAGCCCCACGGCGAGCGCCGTCTGGGCGACCTGTACTGCGACAAGACCGGCCTTTACAAGCACCGCGAGTGGCGCGGCGTGAAGGATACCTTCTACTATTTCCACAAGGTGTGGATGTATAATTACGCCATGCTGGTGTACGACGTGATGCGCTACGGCGGACTGGTGACCTTCTTCAAGGGCTGCTGGCGCTACCGCTGGATGGGCCAGACCTATCTGCCCGTGCTGCACTGGTTCGACCGCGGCATGGAGGGCCTGCGGGGCGAGGCGCTGCGGGCCTGCCCGCTGCACTACCGCGCCATGACCAACGCCACCATCTATCAGTTCATGCAGATGTTCTCCAACGACCTGAACATCCAGAAGGGCAAGAAGGCCAAGGCCCGCCATGACAAGACCATGGCCCATGACGAGACCGTCTGGGGCGGCATCTTCTATCCCTTCAGCAAGGAGAACGAGAACGTTCCGTTGCAGATGATCCCCTACTTCGTCACCTGCCATGTCAACAACCACACCGTTCTCAACTACATCGACGCGGTGCAGTCCATCGGTCTGCCCGGCGACCCCTGCCCCATGTGCCAGGCGGAGGCGGGATTGTTCGTGCTGGACGATGTGCCCGATTACTACAAGGCGGTTATCACCTCCAACGAGGCCTGCGACGGCTCCGTGGCCACCTCCATTTTGCAGGACTGGCTGATGGACAAGCCCCTGTTCGCCATGCCGCAGCCCATGCAGTTTGACGATCCCCTGGTGCAGAAGCACTGCCAGAAGGAGATCGAGGAGGCCTGGAAGTTCATCGAGGAGCAGACCGGCACCAAGTTCGACTGGGATCAGCTGGTGAAGAAGCTGGAGAGCCAGAACGAGCTGCAGCGCTTCGAGTGGGAGAAGTGGGACGTGGCC
>CAVHKA010000157.1:0-4839 GCA_963636325.1 Agathobacter sp.
GGACGACTGAGAATCACGTTTACCGAAAAAGGAAGCCCTCCGGGCTTCCTTTTTTGCTGTATTCATCGTGCGGGCCGATGTAGGCATCGGCCCCTACGGTATTCTACCGTACCCTTTTGTAGGGGGCGATGCCTACATCGCCCCGCCGTACACAAAAAAAACATCGTTCACCGTGCGTAGGGGCGGCCCTTGCGGCCGCCCGAAATAGCTGTGCGGGCGACCGCGAGGGTCGCCCCTACGAAACACTTTGCTATACGCCGCGCGGCGGGGCGTCGGGGACGCCGCCCCATACGCAATTCTACCGTACCCTCTCGTAGGGCGGGCCCCATGTGGCCCGCCGCCCTCTATGCACGGGTGGCGCACCATTTCCCTATTGCGCTCACCCCGGCCCTGTGCTACAATAAACCAAATTTGAACAAGGAGGGTCTCTCCATGGAATTCAACGTACAATTACAGCTTGCCGGACTGCTGGAATGGATGCACCAGCAGATGGCCGCCTGCTACGGCAAGACTGCCGTCATCGGCATCTCCGGCGGCAAGGACAGCTCCACCGTGGCCGCGCTGGCCGTGGCCGCCTACGGCAGGGAGAACGTCATGGGCGTGCTGATGCCCGACGGCGTGCAGCCGGATATCGACTACTCCAACGGTCTGGTGGACGTGCTGGGCATTCCCCATGTGACCATCAACATCCACGACGCCGTGCAGGGCGTGGTGAAGGAGATGGAGCGGGTGGGCCTGACCCCCAGCCGCCAGACGCTGGTGAACCTGCCCAGCCGCGTCCGCATGGCCACCCTGTACGCCGTGGCCCAGACGGTGGAGCAGGGCATCGTCATCAACACCAGCAACCTCAGCGAGGACTGGGTGGGCTACTGCACCATTTACGGCGACAGCGCCGGCGCCTTCTCCCCTCTGGGCATGTACACCACCGAGGAGGTCATCGCCCTGGGCCGGGCGCTGGGCCTGCCGGAGAAGTTCCTCATCAAGCCGCCGTCCGACGGTCTGACCGGCCTCACCGACGAGGACAATCTGGGCTTCACCTATCACGCCGTCAACGAGTACATCCGCCGGGGCGTGGTGGACGAGAAGATCAAGGCGGACATCGACCGCAAGCACGCCGCCAGCCGCTTCAAGTTCCAGACCCTGCCGGTGTATCAGAACGGCCTCCCCATTGTGCTGGAGGAGCCGACGGACTACTACAACCCCAATAAGAAGTAATGAAAAAGCTGCCCTTCCAGCAGCTTTTTCGTTGTAAGGGGAGCCTTTGGAAAAGTGCGTAGGGGCGGACGACGAGCGCTGTGAAGCGTAGCGGAACAAGTACCCTTGGGGTATCGGCCCTAATGCTAACCTTACCATTTCTGACAGGGCGGACAGGGTCGTCCGCCCCTACAATGTTCTATCGGTGTTCGTGCGTAGGGGCCGGCGTCAAAATATCCGCCATCAGCCCTACCCCAGCAGTCCCGTGATGTCCTCCACGGTCAGGCCCTCCTGCAAGGCCATGGTGATACCGTAGCCCATCAGCCGGCCCAGCTCCCGCACCTTCTCGTCGATGTCACGGGGCGTCAGGAACAGGGGATCGTCATCTTCCATGCCCTCTCCCAGCAGGCTGGCGGCGATCACCGTAGGCACACCCACCGCGATCACCGGCACCCCCAGCGTCCGGGCATTGATGGCCTTCCGGTGGTTGCCCACGCCGCTGCCGGGGATCAGGCCCGTGTCCCCCAGCTGGATGGTGGCGCACAGCCGGTCGCGGCTGCGGGCGGCCAGCGCGTCGATGGCGATGACGGCGGCGCAGCCGGAGGCCTGCACCGCGCCCCGCAGCAGCTCCAGTGTCTCCATGCCGGTGGCCGCCAGTACGCCGGGGGACACCGCCGCCACCGGCGTAAAGCCCCGGAACTGTCCCGGCAGCGACCGCACCATGTGCCGGGTCACCAGCAGGTTCTCCAGCGCCAGCGGCCCCACCGCGTCGGCGGTCATGCCCCGGTTGCCGAGACCCGCCGCCAGCACGGGAAAATCCTCCCCCACCCCCGGCAGCATCCGCCGCAGCTCCTCCGCCAGACACTCCGCCGAGCGGCGGAAGAAGCCCTCCTCCCGCCGGAAGCAGGGCCGCAGGTCGATGGTCACATACCGGCCCTCCGGTTTTCCCAGGGTCTCCGCCGCCTGTTTCGTGGTGACACTTACCTCCGTCACGCCGCAGCCATGGCGGGTATATTCCGCGGCGCTGACGCCCGCCAGACGGGAAATCCCGCCGCCCGACCGCAGCTCCTCCATGGATTCCAGCGCCAGATCCGTCCGTGTGATCCGCATGTTTGTGGTCACGCTCCTTTCCCAAACACAAAATCTTGTGGGTGACGGCGAAATTTTCCGCCGCCAAAACTTTTTCACGAAAAAAAGAGACAAATATCAAAAAAAAGCTTGCAATTTCTAGGCAAAGATGCTAAAATATCATCCTGCGTGGGACTTTGTATCTACGTTAATGTCATAACCGAGGAGGTGTTTGGTTTGCCGAATATCAAGTCTGCTAAGAAGCGTGTTCTGGTGGCAGAGGCGCGCAATGCCCGCAACAAAGCCGAAAAGTCCGCACTGAAGACTGCTATCAAGAAGTTCGAGGCTGCTGCCGTTGACGGCGATCGCACCGAGGCCGAGGGCACTTACAAGGTGGCGGTCAAGGCCATCGACAAGGCTGCTGCCAAGGGTTTGATGCACAAGAACAACGCGGCTCACAAGAAGTCCGCTCTGACCCTGAAGCTCAACAAGATCGGTTAACAAACCACATGCAACAGACGTCCGTTGGACGTCTGTTTTTGTTTTGCTTACTTTTGCTCCCTTTCCCGCTCCCCTGTTGCCCTGTTTCATGCAACAACGCCGGAAATTCCTCCCATGGTCAAACACAACAAAGGAGGCTGTTTCCATGAAAGGTTCCAAAAAGCCCGGCGTGATGCTGTATTTCGAGCTGTACCCCATGCTGAAGCAAATGACGGTGGAGGACGTCCACGCCCTCATCATGGCCATTTTTGAGTATGCCCAGAACGGCGTACTGCCCCAATTTTCCAGTCAGGCGCTGGTGTATGTGTGGGAGTTCGTGCGGCTGAACATCGACCGGGATGACCAGCGGTATCTCAAGGTGGTGGAGCAGAAGCGCAAGGCCGCGGAAAAGCGCTGGAGCAAGCGATCTCCCGACCAGGAATCCGCCGAGGATACATTTGCGGCACTTGCATGCAAATGATGCCAACACCAACACCAACTTCAACATCAACACCAGCTACAACATCATCTTCAACACCATGGCTGTGGCAGCCGCCGCATGCGTCTGCCAGCCCCGCCGGAGAAAAAGAGATATGATAAATTGATGTTACTGGGAACATTTTGCCCACTGGCAGCGTCTAATAGACAGAAAGGTTGGTGCTTCCCATGAAACGTTCTGTCTCCCTCATTCTTCTGACGGCGGTGTGCGCGCTGGCGCTGGCGGCCGTCACCACGCTGAGCGGCTGCGCCGCCAAGCCGCAGCCCTCCGATCCCACCGGAAATGTGGATACGCCCGATCCGCAGCCTGCCATCACCGGCGAGACTGCCGAATATACCAGCGGCTATGTGGATATCACTATGACCATCCCGGAGGGCTGGCAGTGGGAGTCGGTGCAGGATAAGTCCATGAACACCGAGGGCATCCGCTTCCGGAAGACCGACGATAAGGCTGTGTCCTTTGAGCTTCTCTGCTGGCGGGGCGGCTACGGCATCTGCGGCACCGGCGTCACCAGCGAGGAGCTGACCCTGTCCGGTGGCCAGAAGGTCTGGCAGCATACGGAGGAAAATGACGGCAGCCTGTGGCTGAACCTGTATTTTGAAAGCGTCCCCGGCGACTACGTCTGCGCCCCTACCGGCACGCTGACGAAGGAGACTTGGGACAGCTGCCGGAATGAGGTACTGGCCATTCTGGGTACCGCTCAGTTCGGCCGTGACGCCATAACGGAGCAGGCGGCCATCGACGCCGCCAAGGCCCAGTATGACGGCCCGTATGACGAGACCTATGGCCGCTACGACATAAAGACCGGCGTTTGGACGGTGACCTTCGTGGAGGAGCAGCGGCCCACCGCCAGCATCGACATCAAGCCCGACGGCACCGCAGGCTCCCTTCTGCTGATCGACAGCGCCGCGAAAAAATAAAAGCGCCCGCTTGACAAACGCGGACGCCCGTGTATAATAAAAAGCAGGAGAAGTCCTGCTGACAAGCGGTTTGGCTCCAACTAGGTTAAGTTTTCACTATTTCAGAAAACCGTCACTGGCCAGAGTGGCGGTTTTTGTTTTGTCTCACCGCAAAATTTCTTGACACCTGCCGAAAAACGTGCTATTCTAGGCAAAGTTACAGGCGATGAAGGGCGTGGCTGCCCGGAGCCGCGGGAGGAAATGCCCGCCGGACGCCCCGTTACCGGCAGTAAGAGTGTGGATGCATCCAAATTCAGGTGGAACCACGGACTATTTGTTTAGTTCGCCCTGATACCGTTACGACGGTATCAGGGCGTTTTTTATTTGCACTTCCCTTGTCATTCCGAGACAGTGACCGGTGTCACTGTCGTGGGAATCCGTATTTCTTTGCCTCCCTCTGTGAGGGAGGTGGCAACGCGAAGCGTTGACGGAGGGAGAGAATAAAAATCTCGAATTCTCTCCCCCAGTCACCTTCGGTGACAGCCCCCTCTCAGAGGGGGCCAAGCACGGATCGCCACACCGTGTGCACCCCAAGGGTACTTGCTTCGCGGCGAGCACTGGTTCGCAATGACAGGTAAGAGGACAATTATTAAAAGCAACCCCCTATCACACAAATATTCACATAAAGGAGATATCGAC
>CAVHKA010000158.1:0-4769 GCA_963636325.1 Agathobacter sp.
CTCGGTAATAACGCGGCACATTTCCGGCCACAGGTAGCGTTCATCCGCAAAGCCCCTTCGCTGCCCCGCGGTGGAGAAGGGCTGGCAGGGAAAGCCGCCTGAGATAACGGTAACGGTTTTAAGTCCTGTTTTTTCAAAAAACGCCTCCTTCGTAAAAGTCGTGATATCCCGGAATCTCGGCACCTCCGGCCAGTGCTTTTCCAGAACGGAATAGGGGTAGTCCGCCCACTCGCATTGACAGACGGTGCGGAAGCCCGCCGCCTCCGCCGCCAGATCAAGCCCGCCGATGCCGGAAAACAGGCTCACATGGGTCAGCTCAGTCATAGTCGTCCTCGCAGGAATGATCTTTGCAGAGGGCGCAGCAGCGGCCGCAGCCGATGCCGTCCTCCGCTGTCTCCTCCGGGTCATAGGGCGTCAGATGCGCACGCCGTAGCGTTGCCTCCAGAATGTCATAGCAGGTGACGACCTGATCCTCCGCAAAGCCCCACCTGCGGTACATTCTTCGGATGCTCGGATTCTCGCCGGAGAGATTCTTTTGCAGCCGCGCAAGCCGTTTTTCCGTTTTCACTTCTACAACACGGTTGCGGAGAAAGCTGTACTGCGCCAGCAGGTCAAAGATATCGGCCGCCAGCAGACGAAAGGCGCCGCCGGAGATGATGTAGGCGGGATCATCGGCGGTGACGCCGCGCTGCTTTTCCCTGATTTTTGCGTCGTGTTCTTTCAGCACGGCGGTCAAGGGCGTGAGCTCCGCCGCTTTCAGCTCGGCAAGGTCAGACCGGTCCCCAAACACCAGATAGCGGCCGGGGATACGCCAGGCGACAAACTTTTCCTCCGCGATCTCACCGTAGCGCTTTGCCGTCTCGACCAGATTTTCCAGATCCTTCTCGTCCTTCGCCTTTTCCGCCAGAAAGGCGAGCTGATGGAGAAGTCCGTACAGATGCACCTCATCATTGATGTGGTTTTCATATACCTTGCTGTCGATCACATATTTCATATCTTGTCCCATCCTTTCCTTATCCGCTTTCCCCGCCGTGGGCGACCTCGCTGGGCTTAGTCGTGAGAAGTTTATACAGCTCCGTATCCTTCGGAAACTCGTCCCGGAAGGGCAGGATCACATTCTGGAAGAACAGAAGGCCGCTGCCGGGGTCCGCGTTGGTCACATAGGCAAGCTGCTCGGCGGAGATGTTCAGCCGCTCCGTCATCAGCTTGCGGTCGCCCGCGGAGAGGTTCAGCAGGTAGATAAAATCGCTGTTTTCCAGAATGTTTTCGATCTCCGGCGAGGAAAGCAGGTCTTTGGGGTTCTGCGTCGCCCCGGTCGGGACGCCGCCCCACTTTCTGAAACGCTTCCAGATCTCGGCGCTGTATGCCGCCGTCTGTTCCTCCTTCAAGAGCAAATGGAACTCGTCCACGAAATACCAGGTGGCCCGCCCAATGGAGCGGTTCACCGTGACGGTGTTCCACACCGCGTCCTGGACAATGAGCATCCCCGGCTTTTTCAGGTTCTTGCCAAGCCCCTTGATGTCGAAGCAGACAAGGCGGTTGCGGATATCCACGGTGGTACGGTGGTTGAAGAAGTTGAGAGAGCCGTTTACATACAGGTCAAGCGCCTGGGCCACACGGTCCGCCTCCGGGATATGCTGGGCGGTGAGGGCTGCCATGAGGTCGGAGAGGATCGGCATATTCTCCGGCCGGGGATCCGCGAAGTACGGCTGATAGATCTTCTGCACGGCCCGGTCGATGACGGTTTTCTCGATGGCCTCCAATCCTGTCTTGCTGCCCATGATAAGCTCACAGAAGGACAGCACGAAATCACTTTTCAGCGCCAGCGGGTTTTCTTCCTCGCTGTAATTGAGGTTGATATCCAGGGGATTTACATAGTCGCGGCTGTTGGGCGAGAGACGGATCACCTGGCCGCCCAGCCGGTTCACCAGCGGGGAATATTCGTCCTCCGGGTCGCAGATGATGACATTATCCTTCGTGGTCAGCATGACATAGGTGATCTCCCGCTTGCAGCTCATGGACTTGCCGCTGCCCGGCGTGCCGAACACAAGGCCGTTGGGGCATCGGGACTGCTTGCGGTCCAGCAGGATCATGTTGCCGGACAGGGCGTTGAGCCCGTAATACATGGCGTCCCCGCCCATGAAAAGCTCCTGGGTCACAAAGGGCACGAACACCGCCAGCGCCGATGTGGTGAGGCTGCGCTCGATCCTGATACGGTTGAGGCCCAGCGGCAGCGAGGACATAAGCCCGTCCTCCTGCTGGAAGTCCAGCCGGGTCAGGATGCAGTTGTGGGTCTGGGCGACGCTGGCCGACTGGGAAACGGCGATCTCCAGCTTTTGCTTCGTGGGCGCCAGATGCAGCATGAGGAAGGTCATATTGAACATTCGCTCGTTGCGGCTCTGTAGATCCTGCAAGAGATTTTTCGCCGCGCCGCCGTAGGTGGAGAGGTCGGAGGGGAGAATGTCCAGATCGTAGCCGCTGCGGGCGGCCTTCTTCTGCTCCTGGATCTTCATGGCGTCCAGATCGGTGATCTTGCGCTTGACCATCTTGATGGCCTCGTTCTGGTTGATGCCGCGGACGTGCATGGTGACGAGAAGGTTTCCCTCCACATCCATGAAATCCGTGAGGATACGGTCCTGGATCTCCGGGGCCAATATCTGCAAGAAGGACACCGCGCCGTACATTTCGCCCATGCGGAAGCGCCGCGTCTCCCCAAACTCGAAGGATGAAGGCGCGATAAAATCCTTCACGGACAGGCCGGAGGGCGCCAGCCAGTCCCATTCAAAGGCGAAGGGCTCCCCTCTGGGATGGAGGAGGCCGTGCAGCAACGCCAGCCGCTCCTTGCCGTCCAGCACCTTTGCCGCCGCGCCCATGACCTTGAAGCGGTTCAGGGTGTCCGCCTCGATGCGGGAAAACCTTGCCCGCGCCGCCTGGACGCTCTCCGCCTCGATGGTCAGCGTGACATACTTGCTTTTCACATAGCCGTTGCTGCCGCGCTCATACTGCGTTTGCAGGATGCCGGAGGCCTCGGCGCGGATCCCGTCCAGATCGTCCCCCTGGGCCGCCATGCGGAACAGGTCCCCGCCGCCGGCCTTGTGGCTGCTGCTCAGGGTCATTTGCACGCCGATGGAGGGGTCATAGCCGTTATAGAAATCGCAGAGGCGTTCAAAGATATCCCGCTGATCGTCCGGCCCTGCCAGACGGTAGCTGACGTCGGCGTAGGCGATGGTTTTGGAAAAATGCCGGTCGTCCAGACGGCACAGGCCGTCCGGGTGCATATTGCGGAAGGGGAGGCTTGCCTGTACGGTGTGATTCTTGCCGTCCCCCCTGGCCTGCCGGATGACGGCCTCGATCTGCTTTCGCTCCTGCCGGGTGAGCCTGCGCCGGCCCTTGCCTCTTTTCCCCGCGCCGGAGGCGATCCGCCCCACCGTCCGCTCCAGCTCCGCCTGCTTTTCCAAAGCGGAATAGGCGTTGTTTGTCTGATAGACACGCTTTTTCGGACGGGTGAATTTGCACTGGATCAGATTGCCCAGCAGCGCCTCCGGGGTCTGCCCGTTCTTCTCATACAGGGCGAACAGGAAAAAGGGTAACATGACAAGGATCATGCACAGCGCCGCCGGCGTCGTGCCCATGCTGCCCTTGCTCAAAAAGAAAAGCGGCACTCCCACAAGCGCCGCCGATCCGAAACACACAAGCTGCCGCTTCGTCAGGCCGAACAGCATCTTGCTCTTGATTTTTGTCAGGTCCTTCGGGACCGTTACGTATGCCAAAATTGATACCTCCTTTAATGCGCCCCGAACAGGCTCTTTGCAAGGCTCCCGGTGCGGAACAGGGTGTAGCACAGCAGCACCGTATAGCCCAGGCACTCCCAGATCGCCACGGTGATATCATCCCCCACGGCGATATTCTGCACCAGCACCGCATAGATGCCGACGCAGACCATAATGAGAAACGCCTGAAAGCCCAGGGCCAGCAGGGACTTCAAATAGTTCTGCCCCGTCTGGCCCCACTCCCGGTTGGCCATCGTGGCAAAGGGGATCGGCCCCACGGATACGGTCAAATACACCTCGATCATTCTTCCGTAGATCACAAGGAAGATGGCGATGGTGAGGATATGGGAGCAGAGGCCCACAAAAATGCTCTGAAACCACAGGCCCAGCAAAGAACCGATGCTCCAGTCCGCCAGGGTCGTTTCCAAATTGCCGACCACGCCGGAAATGTCGATCCCCGCGTCGGAGATGATGACGCCGGCGCTCTGGCTGACCACGCTCTGCGCCATATCGAATACCGCCATGACGATGTTCCAGGTGTTGGTGACGATCAGCACCGCGCAGAAGGTCTTGAAGATCCACTTCCAGAAAAGCCAGGTGTCAAAATCGTGGAGATTATTCTTTTCCACGATGAGCTGGATCAGCTCATAGCACATGACGAAGGTGAGGATGATGCCGGCGATGGGAACGATGACCGTTTCAGAGAGGCCGCGGATCATGTTGAAGATGCCGCCGTTCCAGCCGGCCGGCGTCATGCCCACCTCGCCGGCGATCTCGCCCACCTTCGTATTCACGGTGTCAAAGGTCCCGGAGAGGTTGGAGATGATGCCGTCGATCAGCAGCTCCTTGAACCACTCCTGGATCATTTCAATTATCACGGGTGGTCACACCTCCTTTCGGGGGCTCCCGCCGTGAAACGGGAGCCTCCGGTTGGGATGGTCCTGCCGCCGCTCAGCCAAGCAGGCCGGACAGCAGGGGGATCAGGGTCACGCCGATCAG
>CAVHKA010000159.1:0-4769 GCA_963636325.1 Agathobacter sp.
GCTCGGTGCGGGTGGGGATGTTCTGCAAATTCGGCTCCGTGGAGCTGAGACGGCCCGTGGCCGTTACCGTCATCTGGAAGCTGGTGCGCACCCGCCCGTCGGGGGACACCGCCCGCAGCAGACCGTCGGCATAGGTGGATTTCAGCTTGGCATACTGCCGGTATTCCAGCACCTTGTCCACGATGGGAGCCTCGTACCGCAGCTTTTCCAGCACCTCGGCGTTGGTGGACCAGCCGGTTTTCGTTTTCTTTCCGTGGGGCAGCTGCAATTTGTCGAAGAGGATGGCGCCCAGCTGCTTGGGGGAGTTGATGTTGAATGTCTCGCCCGCCATGTCGTAGATGGACTGTTCCAGTGTTACAATGCGCTGCTGCAAGTCAGTGCCGAACCGGGCCAGCGCCGCACCGTCGATACGGAAGCCCGCCAGCTCCATCTCCGCCAGCACCCGGCACAGGGGCAGTTCCATCTCGTGGAGCAGCGCTGTCATGCCCAGTTCTTCAAGTCTGGGCGGCAGCACCTCATACAGCGCCGCCACGGCGCTGGTATAGCTGCACAGGGCGGATTCCTCCGCCGTGGTGTCGCTGAGCGGGGAGAAGGCGTCCTTTGCCAGATGGGCCGGGGCGGGCAGCTCCGCGCCGCAATAGGCCACGAACAGCCGCTGGAGGTCATACCCTCCGGCGGTGGCGTCCAGCAGATAGCCCGCCAGCGCCGTGTCGAAGACAAAGCCCTCGGCGGGAAGATCCCGCTCCAGCAGGGCGCGGGTCAGATCCTTCACATTGTGGGCAGCCTTGCGGATATCGGCGGAGAACAATCCCCGCAGCAACTCATCCCAGTCGCCGCCGAAGCGGTCGGACCGCAGAATGGCCGTCAGACTGCTGCGGTCGTCGATGTCGCAGGCCACCGCCAACACGGAGAGGTCGGCAAGGCCGTACACCGCCACATGGGGGGCCTTCCGCCACAGCGCCAGCAGGCGCTCGCCGTCAGCGTCGGTCTCCGGTGTCTCCACGGTGGTCACATAGTCCTCATCGTGGGTGACGGCGGCCGGTCCCGGCGCGGGCGTGGAGGGGGTCAGACCGTATTTTTTGATAAGCTTGGTAAATTCCAGCTTCACGAACAGGTCGTAAAGCTCCGGCTGATAGGGCTGACGCAGGGCGTCCTCCGGGTCGAACTCCAGCGGCGCGTCGGTAACGATGGTGGCCAGCCAGTAGCTGCGGCGGGCGGCTTCCTCGCCCTCGGCCAGCTTCCGCAGGGCGGCGGGCTTGGCCTCCACCTCCGGCATGGCGGCATACAGGGCGTCGATGCTGCCGTAGCGCTGCACCAGCGCCGTAGCGGTCTTTTCGCCAATGCCCGGCACGCCGGGGATGTTGTCGCTGCTGTCGCCCATCAGGGCCTTCAGGTCGATCATGTGGATGGGGTCGAAGCCATACTGCTCCCGGAACAGGGCGGGGGTCATATCGGTGGTGGAGGTCTGTCCCATGCGGGAGGTCACCAGCTTTACCCGCGTGCGATCGGTGATCAGCTGTAAGCTGTCCCGGTCACCGGTGGCGATGACGCACTCCCAGCCCCGCTTTTCGCACCGGCGGGAGATGGTGCCCAGCAGGTCATCGGCCTCGTAGCCCACCATCTCATAGCAGGGGATGGACATGGCGCACAGCACCTGCTTCATCACCGGCATCTGCTGGGCCAGCTCGTCGGGCATGCCCTTGCGGGTAGCCTTATAGTTGGCGTCCGCCTCGTGCCGGAAGGTAGGCTCCCGCCGGTCAAAGGCCACGCACAGCGCCTCCGGCTGTTCCTCGTCGATGAACCGCTGGAGCATGTTCAAAAAGCCGAAAATGGCGTTGGTATACAGCCCGTCCCGGGTGGTCAGGGGCTTCACGCCGTAAAAGGCGCGGTTGATGATGCTGTTGCCGTCAAGGACCATCAGTTTCATGGTCGGCCTCCTTGTGGGGTCAGATTTCACATAATACTTTATTATAGTCCATTTCCCGGAAAAACACAACCTCCGTACTTGACAGTTTTCGCTTTTGTGATAGTATGATATGGATTTACACTTATTTAATACGGGAGACACTATGGACAAGCTTGCCAGACAAGTGAATATCCATCATGCCGTGATGCAGGGCAGCTATTTCGCCGGATTCTCCGCTATCTGGGGCTTCGGGCCGGTGCTGCTGCTGCATTGGGGCCTGAGCAACAGCGCGCTGGGCGTGGTCACGTCGCTGGCGCTGCTGCTGCCGCTGCTGATCCAGCCGGTGCTGGCGTCGTTGTCGGACGCCGATCCCCGGTGGACCAGCCGCCGTCTGGCGCTAGGGCTTTCGCTGCTGACGCTGGCGGCGGCGCTGACCATCACGCTGCTGCCGGAGCAGAAAACGGTGCTGCTGGTCAGCTATGCCGTCATCGGCGTGACGCTGGTGTGTACGTCGCCGTTTTTCAACAGTATGGTGATGGCCTATCATCTGCGGGGCGTCAACGTGAATTACGGTCTTGGCCGCGGCACCGGCTCCACCACCTATGCCATCGTGGCGCTGGTGATGGGTTTTGTGCTGGAGCGGCGCTCGCCCACGGTGATCCTGCCGGTGCTGCTGGCGGCGCTGGCACTCCAAATCGTGTCCATCTGGAGCTTCCGCTATCCGCTGCCGGAGCTGCCCCGAACGGAGGCGGCCGCGCCGCCGCAGGTGCTGAGCCTGCCGAAGCTGCTGCGGAAATACCCAGCGTTCACGGTACTGCTGGTGGGCTGCGCGCTGTTACAGGGCGGCCACAACGCCTGCAACACCTACATGATCCATATTGCCGATAAGGTGGGCGCGGGCGAGGGCCTGATGGGCGTCATTCTGGCGGTTTCGGCCTTTACGGAGCTGCCTGCCATGGCGCTGTTTCCCCGGATGCATCGGCGCTTGCGCCTGCGGACGCTGTTCCGCGTCTGCGCCGCCGCTTTCGTGCTGAAGGATCTGTTGTTCTGGGTAGCCCAGTCGCCGGTACTGCTGTACATCGCGGCGGTGATACAGTTCTTTGAGTTTGGCATCTTTCTTCCCGCAACTGTTTACTATGTGGCGGAGCGGCTGGACAGCGCCAATCAGGCCAAGGGTCAGGGCCTGATCCATGTGTGCTCCAACGGCCTTGGCCCGGCGGTGATGACTGCCGTCGGCGGCCGGTTGATCGACAGCGCGGGCATCAATACCATGCTGATGGTCACCACGGCGGCGGGCTTTGCGGGTTTTCTGGTGGTGTTGGCCGCCACCTCGCGGTATCTGGATAAAGGAGATCAAGGAAAATGATCGGTTCATTTTTAACGGTAGGGCAGCAGGTGCTGATCCTGTTTGCCCTGATGGCGGTGGGCTTCGTGCTGGGAAAGACGAAGCTGATGGACGACCGCGGCAGTCTTGCCATGACGCATCTGGTGATGTACGCGGTGTCCCCCGCCATGATGGTGGTGGCCTTCCAGCGGGAGAAGAACGCGGTGGATCTGCATGACTTTCTGGTGTGCCTGCTGCTGGCGGTGGCGGTCCATGCCGTCAGTATCCTGCTGGCGAAGGTGTGCCTGCGGGGCAGGGACAGTACCGCCGGCATCCTGCAATTCGGCACGGTGTTCTCCAACTGCGGCTTTATGGGCTATCCTTTGATGCTGGCGCTGCTGGGCAGCATCGGTGTATTTTACGGTTCGGCCTATGTGGTGGTGTTCACGGTGCTCAGCTGGACGGTAGGTATCTATATGGTCACCCATGATGCGCACAATTTACAGGTGAAGCATATCCTGCTGAACCCCGGTGTGATCAGCGCAGTGGTGGCCATGGCGCTGTATCTGCTGGCGGTGCGTCTGCCGGAGATCGTGCTGACACCGCTGAACTATCTGGCCAACATGAATACGCCCCTGCCCACCATCGTGGTGGGCTATCAGCTGAGCCACGCCAATTTCAGCGATGCTTTCCGTGATCACCGCGCCTGGCTGGCGCTGGCGCTGCGGCTGGCGGTGGTGCCGTTGGTGACCATCGGGCTTTGCTGGGGCTTCCGGGTGGACAGCGCCGTGGCGCTGGTGACGGTGATCGCGGCCAGTACACCGCCCGCCGCGCTTTTGAGCATGTTTGCCCAGAAATTTGGCAGCGATACGAAGCTGGCTTCCAGCGTAGTATCGGTATTTACCGCCCTTTCTGTGCTGACGATCCCGCCGGTGGTGGGCCTGGCGCAGTATCTGATGGGGTAAAATAATTCTACATAAAATAGAAATTTTTTGTGACGGCAAAAATGCCTGGAAAATAAATTATGTAAACATAAAGGGCGATAACAAAGGGGTGCAAACCACATTTGCGGGTTTTCCAGAAAGAGGGAAAACCCGCAAAAATCCTTTTAAACACACGATGTGCACAAGTGTGGAAAAAGGTGTGGAAAGTGTGGATAACTCCTTGTAGAAATTATGACGCATGAAATTATGTAAACTTGTTGTAAAGGGGAGAAGCCTGTCGAAAAAGGTTGAAAAAGTACCGCAAATGGGAGATATAAGGGGAAGTTGACTTATTTTCCACAGTTGGTGATTTTGCCGAAGCTGGAAGAAGCCGGAAGAAAAAAATTATGTTTTGCCGGAAAAAATGCAGGACGTGGGAAATGATTACGTTATGTATTTCCCGACAGAGAAAGGGCTTGCTGTCGAAAAATTAAGAGTTGACGCGGCGGGGGAACTATGATAAAATACATGTTGGCTTTTGAGAGCCGGACTATATTGTGACGCTTGTGTGGCTCAGCTGGCAGAGCAGCTCACTCGTAATGAGCAGGTCGCCGGT
>CAVHKA010000160.1:0-4761 GCA_963636325.1 Agathobacter sp.
GCCTTGCGCAGCTTGCTTCCGGCGTTTTCACCGGCCACCACATAGGTGGTTTTCTTGGATACCGAGCCGCTGGCCTTGCCGCCCCGCTGCTCGATCATGGCGGCGGCCTCGTCACGGGTGAATTTCTCCAGCGTGCCGGTCAGCACGAAGGTCTGTCCGGCAAAGCGGTCGTCCACCTTCTCCTGACGGCTGGTCATGTTGACGCCCGCCTCACGGAGCCGGGCGAGCAGGTCCTGCGACTGGGGACTTTCCAGCCATTGGCGGATATAGTGGGCGGTGATGGGGCCCACATCGTCGATGGCGGTCAGCTCCTCCTCCGACGCGGCGGAGAGCGCGTCGAAGCTGCCGAAGTGGGCGGCCAGCACCTTGGCGGCCTTGTCGCCCACCTGCCGGATGCCCAGGGCGCTGATGAGCCGCCACAGGTCGTTCTCCTTACTCTTTTCGATGGCGGCCACGGCGTTGGCGGCGGACTTCTCGCCCATGCGATCCAGCTGTGCGATATCCTGCACCTGCAAGCGGTACAGGTCGGCGGCGGTCTTTACCAAGCCACTGTCCACCAGCGACTGGATCACCGCCGGGCCTACGCCGTCAATGTCCATGGCCGCGCGGCTGGTGAAATGGGTCAGGTTCCGCAGCAGTTGGGCGGGACACTCGGCTCCGGTGCAGCGGAGGGCCGCGCCGTCCTCATCCCGGCTCACCGGCGCGCCGCACACGGGACACACATCGGGCAGATAGTAGGGCACAGCGCCCGCCGGACGCTTGTCCTTCACCACCTCCACGATCTCCGGGATGATCTCGCCCGCCTTCTGGACGATAACGGTATCACCGATGCGGATATCCTTGGAGGTGATGAAATCCTGATTGTGCAGCGTGGCGTAGGTGACGGTGGTGCCCGCCAGACGCACCGGCTCCAGCACCGCCTTGGGGGTCAGCACGCCGGTGCGGCCCACCTGCACCACGATATCCTTCAGAACCGAGGGCTTCTGCTCCGGCGGGTACTTATAGGCCACCGCCCAGCGGGGACACTTGGCGGTGCTGCCCAGCGCCGCACGCTCCGGCAGGCTGTCCAGCTTCACCACCGCGCCGTCGATATCAAAGGGGAAGGCCATGCGCTCATCCCCCAGACGGGCGATCTCGGTGAGGATGTCCTCCGCCCTGCCCAGCGGCTTGTGGGGAATGACCTTGAAGCGCTGGCTGGCCAGATAGTCCAGCGTCTCGGTATGGGTGGCAAATTCCCGGCCCTCGGCCAGCTGTAAATTGAAGATGGCGATATCCAGCCGCCGCTGGGCGGCGACCTTGGGATCCAGCTGACGCAGAGAACCTGCGGCGGCGTTGCGGGGATTGGCCATCAGGGGCTTGCCCTCGATCTCCCGCCGGGCGTTGATCTCCTCGAACACGTTGCGGGCCATATAGACCTCGCCCCGGACGATAAGATGGGGCAGCTTCTCCGGCAGCGTCATGGGGATGGAGCGGATAGTACGCAGGTTCTCTGTCACGTTCTCCCCTACCCGGCCGTCACCGCGGGTGGCGCCCCGGACGAACACGCCGTCACGGTACTCCAGCGCCACAGACAGGCCGTCCACCTTGGGCTCCACGCTGTACAGGGCGTCCGGCAGGTCGGCGGCCACCTTCTCCAGAAAGTCCCGCACCTCCTCGCCGTTGAACACGTCCTGTAGGCTCTCCAGCGGCACCTCGTGCCGTACCTCCTCAAACTGGCTCAGGAGCTTGCCGCCCACCCGCTGGGTGGGGGAATCCGGGGTGATCTCCTCCGGATGCTCTTTCTCCAGATCCTCCAGCCGCCGCAGCAGGTGGTCGTACTCATAGTCCGACATGGTGGGCGCGTCCAGCACATAGTAGAGGTACCCGTTGGCGTTCAGGGTCTCCCGCAGCTGCTTCATTTCTTCACGATAGTCCATGGCGTTTCCTCATTTATCCGTTGTTCATGATATAATCCTCGGCATACTGGCCGATCTCGTCGGGCATGGTGCTGAAATAGGTATAGGTGTCCGGCACGCCGCCCACGATCACCGTCTCCGCCACGGCGATCTCGTTGGAGACCTTGGTGGAGGTTTTCATCCCCGGCAGCAGGATGCTCATATACACATCCACGTCCAGAAAGATCTGGTGCCGGGTCTGGTTGATGCCTGCGGCGGTAAACTGGTTGCGGAAGGCGGCGCTGGCGCTGCCCACCGCCTGCATCCGCACGAAAAGGCTGGGGCCGCGGCCCGCCAGCAGCGCCGAGCCGGTCAGCGTACCCAGTGGGATCTCCAGCTCACTGGTGGAGACCTCCGCCAGCCGGAGCAGGATCTCGTCAGCGATGCGGCCCTGCATGCGGTTCACCTCCGCCACATTGCTGCGCAGGGCGGTGATATGCCCCGTGTCGTCCTTGTCGAAGATGACGAAGTTCTGATAGTCGATCTCACCGTCTGCCACCGCCTCGTTGACGGCGGCGGACACGATACGGTTGACGGTATTGGACACCCGCGCCGTGGCCATGCTGGCCATCACCGGCTTCAGGTGCCACAGCAGCGACGCCACTGCCGCCAGCAGCGCCAGTGCCAGCAGCGTCAGCCATATCCCGGCCCGCTGCCGCCCGGTCAGCCGCAGATAGCCTAAGCGCCCCACGGCACCCACCTCCCCTCACGGGAAGGGTATGCCGGGGCGGCTTATCCTTATTCCTCCCAGCTGTTGACGATGGTCTTGAAGGTCTTGCCCCGCTCGGCAAAATTCTTGAACTGGTCAAAGGCGGCGCAGGCGGGCGACAGCGTCACCACGTCGCCGGGGACAGCCCTGTCGCGGGCGGTCTCCACCGCCTTTCGGAAGGGCGCAACGTCCACGATCTCCGGATGGCCGGGCCGATAGCCCTCAGCGTTCTCCACGGCGGCGCGGATCTTATCGGCGGTGGCGCCGCACAGCACCAGCAGCTTGACATGCTCCACGATCTCGCCGCCCAGGGCGTCGAAGGGGATGTGCTTGTCATAGCCGCCGGCGATCAAAATCACCTTCTCCGGGAAGGAACGCAGGCCCGCCGTGGTGCGGCTGGGGCTGCTGGCGATGGAATCGTTATAGTACCGCACGCCCTTATAGGTGCGCACCAGCTCGATGCGGTGCTCCACGCCGCCGAACTCACGGGCAAAGTCCCGGATGGTCTCATCCGGCACCAGACCGTCCACGGCGGCAATGGCCGCCATGTAGTTCTCCACATTGTGGACGCCGGGCAGCTTGATGTCACCGGTGGTCATCACAGTGCGCTCGCCCGCCCCGTCACGGCAGACGATGGCCTCATCCCGCAGGAACACGCCCTTTTCCGGCTCACCCTGACGGCTGAAATACACCGCCCGGTCGGGGACGCTCTCCCCCTGTTTCCGGGTGATATCGTTGTCGAAGTTGAAAATGGCCTTGTCGCCCGGCTTCTGGTGACGGAAGATGTTCTCCTTGGCGGCCACATACTCCGCCATGTCCTTGTGGACGTCCAGATGATTGGGGGCCAGATTGGTCACCACGGCGATGTGGGGGCTATACGGCATGGTCATCAGCTGGAAGCTGGACAGCTCCAGTACCGCGTAATCGGTGGGGCACATGTCTCCGGCCTCGCACAGCAGGGGATGACCGATGTTGCCGCCCACATGGACGGTATTGCCCGCCTTCTTCAGAAGCTCGGCAATGATGGTCGTGGTGGTGGTCTTTCCGTCGCTGCCGGTGACGGCGATGATGGTGCAGGGGCACACCCGGAAAAACACCTCCATCTCGGAGGTCAGCTCGCTGCCCTGAGCCACGGCCTTTGCCAGCTGGGGCACATCGGGCCGCAGGCCCGGCGTGCGGAAGATAACGTCCTGATCCAGCCCCTCCAGATAGTCCGGACCTAATTGCAGCCGCGCGCCAAGGCTTTCCAGCTCACCGGCCAGCTCGCCCAGCTGCTCCCGCGTCCGCTTGTCGCAGGCGGTGACGGCGATGCCCTCGCCCAGCAGTATGCGGATCAACGGCTCGTTGCTGACGCCGATGCCCACCACGGCTACGGTCTTATGCCGGATGGAATCCAGATACTCTCGCAATGTCATGGGATAGCCTCCCTTATCGAAATAAAATCTGATATATTATACCGCAATCCGGGGGCGGATTCAATCAGAAAGCGCAAAAAATCCCGCCGCGGCATACACCGTGGCGGGATAAACGTCTTTACTGCTCGGCGTACCGGGCCAGGAAGTGGCGGGTACGCTCCTGCTGGGGATTGTCGATGACCTCGCGGGCCGGGCCCTGCTCCACGATCACGCCGCCGTCCATGAAGATCACCTGATCCGCCACATCACGGGCGAAGGCCATCTCATGGGTGACGATGATCATGGTGGTGTGCTGCTGGGCAAGGCCGCGGATGACCTTCAGCACCTCGCCGGTCAGCTCCGGGTCAAGGGCGGAGGTAGGCTCGTCGAAACACAGGATATCCGGCTTCATGGCCAGCGCGCGGGCGATGGCCACACGCTGCTGCTGGCCGCCCGACAGTTGATGGGGATAGTTCTCCATCCGGTCGGCAAGGCCCATCTTCTCCAGCAGCGCCTTGCCCTCGGCCAGAATGGCGGCCTCGCTCTCGCCGGTCTTTTCCGTTTTCGCCATCAGCTTCCGGGCCAGCGTCACATTTTCCAGCGCCGTATACTGGGGAAACAGGTTGAAGCTCTGGAACACCAGGCCGAAGTGCAGCCGCTTCTTGCGGATGTCCGCCTCCCGGCGGGTGGCGGGATCGGCGGCGTCAAACAGCGTCTCGCCCCG
>CAVHKA010000161.1:0-4741 GCA_963636325.1 Agathobacter sp.
AGATCATCGACTTCCTCCACAACCCCGGCAAATACACCGCCATCGGCGCCAAGCTCCCCAAGGGTGCGCTGCTGGTAGGCTCCCCGGGCACCGGTAAGACCCTGCTGGCCAAGGCCGTGGCCGGTGAGGCGGGCGTACCGTTCTTCTCCATCTCCGGCTCCGACTTCGTGGAGATGTTCGTGGGCGTGGGCGCCAGCCGTGTCCGCGACCTGTTCAAGGAGGCCGCCAAGGTGGCGCCCTGCATCATCTTCATCGACGAGATCGACACCATCGGCAAATCCCGCGACGCCAGCAAGTTTGGCGGCAACGACGAGCGCGAGCAGACCCTGAACCAGCTGCTGGCGGAGCTGGACGGCTTTGACCCCAGCAAGGGCGTGATCGTGCTGGGCGCGACGAACCGCCCTGAGGTGCTGGACAAGGCACTGCTGCGTCCCGGCCGCTTCGACCGGCGCATTACCGTGGACCGGCCCAATCTGGCGGGCCGTCTGGCTACGCTGCAGGTCCATACCCGCAACATCCATCTGGCGGAGGACGTGAATCTGGAGAAGATCGCACAGGCCACCGCGGGCTGCGTAGGCGCGGATCTTGCCAATCTGGTGAACGAGGCCGCCCTGCGTGCCGTCCGCAAGGGACGCAAGGCCGTGAACCAGAACGACCTGCTGGCCTCCTTCGAGCTGGTCATCGCCGGCAGCGAGAAGAAGGGCACCGTCATCACCGAGGAGGAAAAGCGCATCATCGCCTATCACGAGGTGGGCCACGCGCTGGTGGCGGCCAAGCAGAAGAACGCCCAGCCTGTCTCCAAGATCACCATCGTGCCCCATACCCAGGGCGCGCTGGGCTATACGCTGCATCTGCCGGAGGAGGAGAAGTTCCTCATGTCCCGGGACGATATTCTGGCGGAGATCCGCACCCTGCTGGCGGGCCGCTCCAGCGAGGAAGTGGTCTGCAACACCATGACCTCCGGCGCCGCCAACGACATCGAGCGGGCCACGGAGATGGCCCGGAATCTGGTGGCCCGGTTCGGCATGTGCGACGAGTTCGACATGATGGCCCTGGGCAGCGTCCAGAGCCAGTATCTGGACGGCGGCTATTCCATGACCTGCGCCCAGGAAACCTATGCCGCCGCTGACCGCGAGACCATCAAGATCCTGCGCCAGTGCCATAAGGAGGCCAAGGAGATCCTGATGGAGAACCGGGAGCTGCTGGACAAGATCGCCGCCTATCTGCTGAAGAAGGAGACCATCACCGGCCAGGAGATGATGGCCATCATCGAGGGCCGCGACCCCGAGACGGTGGACAACTACGGCGCCACCAAGGAGCCGGAGCAGAAGCTGTTCCGCCCCAGCGTGCCGGAGACCATCGAGGCGCCCGCCAAGCATATCAACATCGTGTCCCAGCCCATCCCCATGCCGGACTTTGACGAAAAGCCCGCCGCAGAAGGCGAAAATCCAGAAGCCCCGGAGACTTCAGAGACCCCGGAGGACAAGCCCGCCGGAGACAAGCCGGAATAAACGCATAAGCAAAGGCCCCGCGGCGTATGCCGCAGGGCCTTGTTCTGTTATTCCCGTTCTCTCATGCGCTCCGTCAGCATGGGCAGCGCCCGCTCGAACTCCACGCCGTACCACGCCGCCTGCGGGTCGGTACGGGTCACCTCGATGCAGCGGAGGGTGAAATCCACCGCCAGACGGAAGGCCTCCTTCAAACTCAGGCCCCGCATGATGCCGCCCACCGCCGTGGCGGAGAAGATGTCGCCGGTGCCATGGTAGGCGTAAGGCTCCCGGCGGTTGAAGTAGCGGTCGTACTCCCTGGTGGCGCTGTCGTAGGACATGAATCCGATGGTATCCGGCTCCAGCGAAACACCGGTCAGCACCACCTTTTCCGCGCCCAGCGCCGCCACGCCCCGCAAAAGCGCCCGGACATAGTCCTCGTCATAGCTCTCCCGGTAGGGCAGACCGGTCATGAGACTGGCCTCGGTGATATTCGGCACGGTGATCTGCGCCCTGGACACCACCTGCGCCATCAGCGCAGGGAACTCCGGGCCGAAGCCCGCGTACAGCTTCCCATGGTCAGCCATGGCGGGGTCCACGAACAGCAGGGTGTCCTCCTCCCGCAGCAGCTCCAGCAGCTCCAGCACCACCGCCACCTGCCGGTCAGAGGCCAGATAACCGGTATACAGCGCGTCGAAATGCACGCCCTGGGCCTTCCAGTGGCGGGCCACCGGCAGCAGGCCGTCCGTCAGGTCGGTGCAGATGAAGTCCGGAAAGCTGGTGTGGGTGCTCAGCACGGCGGTGGGCAGAATGGCGCACTCCACCCCCATGGCGGAGACCACCGGCAGCGCCACCGTCTGGGAGCAGCGGCCCAGGCAGGACACATCCTGAATACTGGCAATGCGTTTCATGGGAAAACCCTCGTTTCTTCGTAAGTCATAAGTACAGTAATATTTTATTATATCACCTTTTGGGTATCATCGTATGTCCAGTTTTCGCGTGGGTAATGATACCAGATGTGATGTAACTTTCTCTTGTGCCCCGGCGCGGGATATGGTATAGTATAAAAAGAATACGCGGGTATGATGAAATTGGTAGACATGCGAGATTTAGGTTCTCGTGCAGCGATGCGTTGGGGTTCGAGTCCCCATACCCGTACCAAAACGGAAGCACCCCTATGCGGGTGCTTCCGTTTTGGTATTTATAAGCGGTGACGCGAAACGAGCTCCGGCTTCGCACACCTGAAAGTTGTCGAAGCCGGGAGCAACAGTCCGGCGGACTGCTGCGTCAGCGAGAGGAGAGTCCCCCGGACATGCCGTCTCGATGACGGCATGTCCGGCATACACCCCGCAAAATGTTCTTGGAATATTTCAAGATCCATGCTAAAATGGTACCAGAACTCCCAAATTATCACAAATTGGAGGAGCATCACTATGAACGACCACATCCTGACGCTGGCGCGGGAGCATGCGCCCTGTTACCTCTATGAATACGACGTGATGCGGCGGCAGGTGGAGACGCTGCGCCGCGCCTTCCCCCGCTACGACCTGCTGTACTCCATCAAGGCCAACCCCTTCCCGCCGGTGGTGCGGGCGCTGGCCGGCCTCGGCCTGGGCGCGGACGCCGCCTCCGCGCCGGAGGTGCTGCTGAGCCGCAAATGCGGTATGGACAAGGCGGACATCTTCTTCTCCGCCGCCGGAAAGTCCGACGCGGCGTTGGAAGCGGCGTGGGACGAGGGCGAGATCATCGCGGATTCTCTGGGTGAGGTAGCCCGCATCGGCGCACTGTGTGAGAAGAAAGGTCAGCGTCGGGCCATCGGCGTGCGGATGAACCCCAGCTTCGGCATGGGCGGCGCGGCGGGAGGCCCCAGCAAGTTCGGCATCAACGAGGAGGACCTTCCCCAGCTGAAAGCGCTGCTGGACACCCTGCCGGTGACGGTGGAGGGCATCCACGTCCATCTGAAGTCCCAGAATCTGGATGCCGACGTGCTGGGCGGCTGCTATCGGGACAGCTGGGCACTGGCCAAACGGGTGCAGGACGTGCTGGACTGCGGGATGCGTTATGTCAACTTCGGCAGCGGCGTGGGCGTGGCCTATGACGAGGCCTTCGAGCAGCCCATGGCGCTGGAGCGCCTACGGACGTACACCGACGCCATCGCCGCCGACAACGACGCCACGCTGCGGGCACGGCTGATGATCGAGACGGGCCGCTTTCCCACGGCGCAGGCGGGCACCTACTGGCTGCGGGTGGTGGACAAGAAATACTCCCGCGGCAAGACCTACGTCATTGCGGAAAACTGCATGAACGGCCTGCAGAAGCCCGCCCTGGCGGCCATGCTGCGCCATGAGCTGGGCGGCGCGGCTCCCACCCCCTATGAGCCGCTGTTCACCTCCGAGTGGGCGTTCCCCATTGTCGCCCATGGCGACGAGAGACGCACGGAGACGGTGGACATCGTGGGCAATCTGTGCTGCGCCGCCGACGTGCTGACAGAGGGCTTCACCGGCCCGGCGCTGGCGGTGGGCGACCTGATCGAGGTGCGCAACGCCGGGGCCTATGCCTGTACGCTGACGGCCCAGCGGTTCTCCAGCCACACGCCGCCGCAGGAGCTGCTGGTGTACGGCGACGGCACCGTGGAAGCGTAAAATTTGGCGGAAAGGGGCGTTTTTGCCGTTTCGCCCTTTACAGGGATAAAGAAACCGTGTAAAATAACAGAAAAGCCCTGCGGGGCAATACGGGAAAGGAAACGATCACTATGGGTAAATTTGTTGTCAAAGCCACCAAGACTGGCTTCGTGTTCAACCTGAAGGCCGGAAATGGCGAGACCATCGCCACCAGTGAGGTCTATACCACCGAGACCGCCTGTCTGAAGGGCGTGGAGTCCGTCCGCAAGAACGCCGTGGACGCCAAGCTGGAGGATCAGACCGTGGCCGAAGTGGCCGCCGTCACCAACCCCAAGTTCGAGATGTATACCGACAAGGCTGGTGAGTTCCGCTTCCGCCTGAAGGCCCGCAACGGCGAGGTCATCGCCGCCAGCGAGGGCTATAAGGCCAAGGCCTCCTGCCTGAACGGCATCGACTCCGTCCGCCGCAACGCGCCGGACGCCGCCGTGGAAAAAGTCGAGGGCTGACACGCAGGACCAGCTTCCGGCAGCCAAAGAAAACCGAACACAAAAAGGAAGGACCGCCGCTGGCGGTCCTTCCTTTTTGGAGCAGGGTACGGGAATCGAACCCGCCTCCTCGGCTTGGGAAGCCGAT
>CAVHKA010000162.1:0-4708 GCA_963636325.1 Agathobacter sp.
AGCTGAAAACCCCCATCACCGTCATTGCCACCAGCCTGAAGGTGCTGGAGATGGAGGTGGGCCAACGGAAGTGGATCGACAAGGCGCAGGCCCAGACGGAAAAGCTGACGGAGCTGGTGAACTCGCTGGTGACCCTCAGCCGCATGGATGAGGAGAACTCACCCCTGAAAATGGAGCCGTTCCCCATCAGCGGCGCAGTAAAGGAAACGGCGGAATCCTTCCGGGAGCTGGCCCAGACCGCGGGCCATCCGCTGACGCTGGCCATCCAGCCGGAGCTGGTCTATTCCGGTGACGAATACGCCGTGCGGCAGCTGGTGTCCATCCTGCTGGACAACGCGGTGAAGTACGCCGCGCCGGAGTCGCCCATCACCCTGTCGCTGGAAAAAAGCCGCCGGGGCGTGGTGCTGCGCTGCGGCAACCGCTGCGCCGAGCCGGACAGCATCGACACCGGCAAGCTCTTCGACCGGTTCTATCAGGCCGATCCCTCCCGGGGCGCGGGCGGCTTCGGCGTAGGGCTGTCCATCGCCCGGGGCATCGCTGAGGGCCACCACGGCGCCATCCGCGCCGTCCTCTCCGGCGACGCCATCGAATTTATCGCGGAGCTGAAATAAAACAAGCAGGGAAGCCAATGATTTCCCCGTTTCAAACGGTAAAAGAACCTCGTTTTGAGGCTTCGCAGAGATCAAAGCCTCCCTTGTGTAAAGGGAGGTGGCAACGCAAAGCGTTGACGGAGGGATTGTCGTAGGGGCGACCCTTGTGGTCGCCCGCCAAAATTCTCCCCCCCCCCCCGATTACCGGTCAACCCCTCAGTCAGCCTTGCTGCTGACAGCTCCCCTTACACAGGGGAGCCTTTGGATGTGCATCGTAGGCATGTTGCAGGTACCTTGGGGCAAATAAAACAAGCAGGGAAGCCGTTGGCTTCCCTGCTTGTTTTATGCTTCATTGAAAATGGTGCGCAGCACCTCATCCTTTGTGATGCCGCCGAACATCTCCGCCATGGGCTGGCTGTCCAGCACAGCGGACACCGCGTCCTCCCGATAAGCCACGCCCTCCAGCGCCCGGCACAGCGGCGCAGTATCCGTCAGACTGAGGAAATCCCCGTAGAAGCGGATCTCGGTGATAACGCCATGATCCACGGAAACGCCCACCTCCAGCCGTCCTCCGGCAAAGTAGCTGCGCTTCACCATGTCGAACCTGGGCGAGCGGCCATACGTCCACTCCCAGGTACGGTACTTCTCGTCGGCCAGTTTGGTGACCTGGGCCAGCTCGTCCGCCGTCAGGGCGCTCTGCACCAGACCGGTCCCGGCCAGCCGCTTCTTCAGGTACGCCCAGAATTCCGGAAGCGTCATGTCCGCCGGCAGGAATTCCCGGATGTTGCCGATGCGGCTTTTCACCGACTTGGCGCTCTTGGAGGTGAATTTCGCCTGATCTACCCGCAGCGCCCCGGCGATCATCTCCGGCCGGGAGTCAAATAGCAGCGTGCCATGGTGCAGGATGCGGCCATGAACGATGCGTTGGGCCGTGCCGGACACCTTGCGGCCCTCCACCAGAATGTCGTTGCGGCCGGACGCCTCGGCGTGCAGGCCAAGACCCTGCAGCGCCTCCACAATGGGCCGGGTGAAGCGGTCCATGGTCAGCCGCTCCGCCGCGCCGGAATCGGTAATGAACGAATAGTTCAGGTTGCCCAGATCGTGATAGACCGCGCCGCCGCCGGTGCCGCGCCGCACCACCGTGATATGGTGCTCCTTGACAAAAGCGGGGTCGATCTCCTGGGCGGTGTTCTGATTCTGCCCCACCACGATGGTGTTGTCATTCTGCCACAGCAGCAGATAGTCGCCCTCTGTATGGTGGGTCAGCACATACTCCTCAAACGCCAGATTATAGGTGGGATCTGTGCTGCCGGTCTCCAGATACGTTACCGTGCTCATATTTTTGCCTCCTGTTCATCGGTGTGGGGTCGTCACTTCGCTCACATTATAGCAAAAATTTCCATTTTCCGCAATCTTTTTCGATCGCGCAGGCGCCCTTACCGAAGGATCAGCGCCATGATCCCGGCCAGCACCGCCGAGATCACCGCCATGCCGACGGTTCCGAAGGCCCACTTTTTGCGCTTATCCGCCGCCGTGATATAGGGCTTCAGATCCTCCGTGCCGGGGATGGTCCACGCCTTGGTGTGTCCCACCCACCAGTCGTCTACCAGAAAACGGTCGATCAGGTTCATGACGGACAGTATCACCAGCAGCTGCCAGAAGCCGCCCACAAAGCCCCGCGCCCCGTTGACGGCATACACAAATACCAGCACATAGCCGATGTAGCCGGGGATACAGCAGAGTTTAAAGAGGATGGCGTTGTGCTTGATCCTCTCATGGGTGGTCAGTCCCTGCGCCACACAGCGCTCCTGTACCTCGGCGCTGTAAAGATGCACCATCCCCACCGCGCCCTTGCGGATGCCGAAGGCGCAGACCAGCACCAGCAGTACGCCAAGGCCAAGGCCCTCCAAAATCACTTGAACGATCATTGTTGCTCTCTCCTTTCTTATCGATCAGCAGCGGAAACGCTGGCCTTCTTTTTCAGATGCTTTCCCGCCCAGATGGCGTTGGCGATCATCCAGACCATCAGTGCCGCGTTTCCGGAGCCCTGACTCAGCACGAAGTCTATGGTGCGCACCTCCGCGCCCAGCAGCTGACGGATATCCGGGATCAGGACAAGCACGACCTGGATCACCAGCAGATGGAACAGGATCATCCAGCGGGGCAGGATCGTTTTCCTCGTCAGCACGGCAAAGGCGCTGCCAAGCCCCAGCAGGAACATCCCGGCGTAGGAGATCAGCATGGGCGGCATCAGACGGGCATACTGCGCCTGAACGAGCGCGGCGGTCTCCTCGCGGCCCAGCAGCGGCCCAAGAGTGCTGGTCCAGTCGGCAAGGCTGCCGATCAGAAAATGCAGCGCACCGGCGGTGGCTACATAGATCACGCCGCCGATCAGCACCGCCAGCCGTGTCCTGCGGTATTCCGGCCTGATCTGCTCATAGGAGGCTCTCACTGTGAAGAAGGCCAATGCCATGCCCATCAACCCTGTGGCAAGCAGCAGCGGCAGGCGCCATGTTGGGTATGCGCCGCTCAGATACGCCTCCCGCAGGAAAAGACCGCTGTCCGTGGGGCTGGGCGGTATGACGCTCAGGCACAGATCGCCCACCAGCATCAGCGCCGCGCTCAGCGCGCCAAGCCAACAGTCGCGGCGATAGGTTTCAGGAAAATAGTCCATCGGCAACCTCCCATCATGACCATTCCAGAAAGCTTCTCACGCAGACGGTTAGTGTAAGCTAACCCGCATCCCTTTATTATAGTAATGCTGCCGCGGATTGTCAAGCGCCGCCGGTCAGCAAAAGCCGATGCCCCGTGAAGCCTGTCGGCTCACGGGGCATCGGTTCTGAGACTATATGGGGCGGCAGGAATAACTCTATTCCCAGCGGAAGAAGCGGACGGCAAAAATCGTGCAAAGGGCGGTAAGGCCCAGCATGACGCAGACCGGCAGCAGAACATTTCCTGTGCTGATGCCTAAAAATGCATGCTTCATCATGGTGATCCCCTGGGTCAGCGGGAAAACGCTGACGATCTTTTGCATCACGCCCGGCATGACCTCGATGGGCAGCGTGGTGCCGGAAAAGATCAGCATGGGGAAATAGAGGATGGAGACGATGACGCTGGCCTGCTTGACATCCTTTGCCACGCCGCCCACCAGCATGCCGACGGAGAGCGTTGAGAGCATGGTAAGCGCCCAGCTGCCCAGGAAAGCCAGCAGCGACCCCCGCAGCCGCACGCCCCACAAAAGCCCCGCAGCAGCCAATGTCACCAGCGACACGATACAGTAGACGATGTACATGGACAGCTCGACGCCCAGAATGAATACCGGGCTGACCGGCGTAACCCGGAAGCGCTTGAGGAGCTTCAGCTCCCGCAGACCGGAGACCGCCTGCGGCAAGCCCATCAGCCCTCCGGCGCAGATGGCGATCGCACCGGCCGCCCCGAAGGTCTGCTCCAGGAAGGTATAGTCCGCGCCGTCATAGGCGGGCTTTGTGCCGTAGATGATGCCAAGGATGATGAAGATCACCAGCGGCATGATGACGGCGAAGATGGGCATATTCATGTCACGCAGGCTCAGCTTCAGCTCCGTTTTCAGGAAGGTAAAGAATCGTTTCATGCATCCACCTCCTCATCCGACAGCCGCAAGTAGGCGTCCTCGAAGCGTTCGCAGCCGCACTGCCGCTTTGCCTCGGCCACAGTCCCGCGAAAAACGGGAGTGCCCTTTTTCAAAATACAGATCTCGTCGCAGAGAGCTTCCACCTCATCCATGAAATGGGATGTCAGGAAGATCGTCAGTCCCTGCTCCTTCAGCGATTCCAGCGTTTTCCACACGCCGCGCCGGGCTTTGGTGTCAAGGCCGGTGGTCAGCTCGTCAAGGAACACCAGCTCCGGCTGAGGGATCAGCGCCAACACGATAAAAAGCCGCTGACGCTCGCCGCCGGAAAGGCTTTTCACCGCCGCGTTTGCCTTATTCCCGATGCCGAACTGTCCGCACAGCTTGCACCAATCGGCGGGGCTGCGGTACAGGCTGGCCGTCTCCTCGCAAAGCTCGGAGACCTTGATCTCTCTATGATAGTCGCCCTCCTGAAACTGCACGCCGATGCGCTCAAAAAGTGTGCGGCGCT
>CAVHKA010000163.1:0-4689 GCA_963636325.1 Agathobacter sp.
CCACCTGGTTCAGAAAATGCACGGTTTCCTCGCCCTCGTCGTCACGGTCAATAATGAGATAGAACACGTTGCCGTTTCTCGTCTCCACCGTGATAAACTGCTTGCCGCTCCGGGCGCTGCTGCCGATATCGTCGATCAGCGACAGATTCCCGTCCGGCGTCAGGGCGGCGCCGCCGCTGTCGCCCATAAGCTGCTCAAACAGCTCGCTCAATTTATCGGGATCAATGGAGAAGGAAAAGCTACTGTCATTTTCGCCGCCCGTATCGCTGAGCGTCATATAGCCGGAATAGACATAGCCGACCTTCTCCGGCAGCCGGACCATATACCAGTCGCCGTCCGTGCCGACGACCTCTACCATCGTCCCGTTTGGGAGCTGCGTGAAAGCGTAGTTATCCAGCCCGGCGCCCGTGCGGACATTCAGCTTGCCGCCGTTGGTGGTGACGGTTCCTGTTTTCCCGGATTTCTCCGTGCCAATAGAGCCGAACAGCGCAGAGATCAGTTCGGAAAGATCGTCCCCGGTGATATCCGCGCTGTCAGTCGGTTCCGTCTGTGCCTCAGAGGTAGGCACTGTATCCTCGCTGCTTGCAAAAGCGACCGTGGAAAAGGCCGTCATGCAGAGCATAACGGCCAGCAGCACCGCAAGTGTGCGGATCGTGTACTTATTCTTCATCGTCGGCGCCCTCCATCGTATCGGGATCAGCGGCGGCCTCCATTTCCATCATCCCTTCCGGCAGGGAGATCATGCCGCTGGCGTAGGCACGCAGGAAAGCGGTCAGCTCCTTGTTGTCCATGTGGACAGCCTTCACCATGCGGACAATTTCCAGATTTTCTTCCTCCGCAAGCTGCGCCTCCAGCGCACGAAGGCGCTTCTGCTGCTCCGTGATCTTCTCCCGGACCTTCTCAATGTCACGACGGATCTTCTCAGTAGTTGCCATAGTCAAATAAACTCCTTTCCAAATCGTTCTCTCCATGAATAGTTGCGTCCAAGCCCCTGAACAGTTTTCAGGTTGGCCCGTGCGTTATCCTCCAATGCCAGCGCACGCCGGAACAAATCCGGGTAATGCTCCCGCAGGTCGATGATCTCCTCCGCCCGCATACTGGGGCAGAAAAAGCAGGAGGACTTTCCCGGCTGCGGCAGGCCCGCCGCCTCGATTGCCCGGATACACGCCTCCCGGTCCCACCCCCATTCCATCAGGGGATACCATTTGCTGTACTTCGGGTCTGCCAGATCACGCAGAAGGACCTTGTCGCTGCGGTAGTGCTCGCCAGCGTCATAGCCGATGAACTTGACCACCTTTTTCCCGCTGGCCCAGACCTCACGGCACGGAGGATAGTTGTTGCAGAACTTTTCCTGCGGTCCGATCTTGTGTTTCAGAGAACACCGCTTGAAGCCGTAGGCGATAGAGGGCAGCGTGCCGCTTTTCAGACATTCATCCTCCAAGGTCAGCCGCCCGCCGTCCTTCGTGGTCTTATAGACCCGTGTGATCTCCGGCATACCGTGATCCTTCAGCCAACGATCCATAATATCCAGATAGGCGTAGGTATGGGGATGCTCGCCGCCCGTATCCGCAAACAGGATCAGGTCAACGGGGATACGGTGCTGGTGCAGCCCAACAAGAAGGGCGGTGCTGTTCGCACCGCCGCCATAGGAAACAATATTGATATGCTCACCTCATCTCAAAGCCTTTTCGTATCGGTATTTCATCTGCGCCGGATACAGCGGTTCGGGCGGGCGGCGCCTGCCGGTCCACTCCCGTCCGCCCGCCAGCCCCGCGCATCGCCAGCCGGAGGCACGGAGGCTGACGCCGCTCTCCGTGTCCAGAATGTAGGTGACGATCCTATGGTAGCCCAGGACCTTCGCCGCCCGCGCCGCCGCGCCATAGAGGAAGCTGCAAGCGTTTTTCGTTCCGTCCGTGCAGAGGCGGTTGACCTCCAGGGTCAGCCCATCGTCCAGGTATCGGCTCACCGGCCGCCCCACGATGGCGACGCCCGCCAGATGGCCGTTCGCCATGCAGCCCAGGGAAAACTTATGCCCTCGCACCGGCTTATGGTGGCGGTGGTGCTCTGCGACAAACCTGTTTGCGTCGGCAAGGGACATCGGTTTTACGGTCAGCATCGGCTCCGCCTCCATCAGTTGTACGGCGGTCTGCCGTAGGCATAAAGGTGGGACTGCCAGTAATTTGTGTTGAGACTGGTGTACTGGATGGGATCCCCGCAGTGCAGGAGCATCCCGTCCCCCACATAAAAGCCCACATGGCTGACCCCCGGCGTGTCGTAGGTGCCCACAAAGAACACCAGATCCCCCGGCCGCGGCTCGGATACCGGCGTGGAAATGTTGTAGAGGCCCTGCGCCCCCAGCCGCCCGGTATCGCACAGGCCGCTGTTGGTCAGAACATAGCTGACAAAGCCGCTGCAATCAAAGGAGGTGGAAGGGCTGCTGCCGCCCCAGACATAGGGGAAGCCCAGATACTTCTCCGCCTCCGTAATCAGCGTGGCAAAGCGCTCGTCGGACAGGTACTCCGCCGGGATCTCGTACTTGGCGGGCGGGTTGGTCACATACTTGGGAACATAGCCGGAGGACGGGAACAGGTCGGGGCGGTTGCCCAGGGTGGACATATACACGGCGTACATGGAAAGCGTCTCCTGATCCATCATGTAGACCGGCAGATGGGAGAGGTCGAAGTTTTCCAGCTTCACGGTGCAGATATAATAATCGTAATAGACCCGGTAGCTCTCCGTATGGGTGTTGCCCTCCTCGTCCGTCCAGGTATCCGTCTCAATGTAGTACCGCCGTTCCACCTCCACCGTCTCGGTGAGGATGTATTGCCGGTCAAACAGCATTTGAAGGTCGCCCTGCACCTGGTCTATGGTGAAGGTCCCCTCATGGAGCGCCGACAGGATGGACAGCAGCACATAGGGATCGTGCTCGATCTCGTCCAGATCGTAGTGATACTCGTCATAGTCGTGGGTCTGCTCATAGGTATCCAGATACCGCCGCAGCTCGTCCTCCTTGGCGCAGTAGGCGGCCTCCGCCGCCAGCAGGTCAGCATCCTCGGAGAGATAGGAGGAGGCCACAATGTTGGACACGCCTCCGCCGAACATGGAGGAGCAGGATTGCAGCAGGCCCAACAGCAGCACCAGCACAAGGCCGATCCCGCCGATGATAAGGAACGCCTTTTTGTGTCGGGCTATGAACTCGCCGGCCTTCTTCGCCGCCTCCGCGCCCTTCTTTGCGCTCCTGGCTGCCGTCTGTGCCGCCGCCTTTGCACCCTCCGCGCCGCGCGACGCCCGGTAGGCCGCCGCGTACTGCCGCTGCATCCGCTTCTTCTGCCAGATGCGGGAGATGGGGCTGCCGGACGCAAGCTGGGGGTTATCATGGAGCGCCTTTTGGTAAAGCGCCTCCGCGTTGGCCCTGACCGCCGCCTGCTCCGCCTTTGCCGCGTCCCGCCAGGGCTTCACCTGCCGCTCCGCCCGCCAGTTTTGCAGCTTGCGGTTCCCATAGCCCACGGCTTTTTCCATGCCGCGCTCGGTGAGATGGCCCGCGGCCACGCCGGAGTTCTCCTGCTCCACCTCCCGCACCTTGGCGTGGGCGGCGTGGGCAACCTCCTGCAAAGGCCGCGCCAGCGGGTTCGGCCCCGGCTGCCGGATCGAAGCCGACTTATCCGTCTCATGGAATACCAGTCTTGTACGCCCGGCGCCGGAAGCCTCGTCAAAGACACGCTCCGTACCCAGGACGCGCTTTTTGGGGATGGCGGCTTGTGCCGCGTCCAGCTTATCCGCCGCCTTGTCGGACTTGCGGATCGCCTGTTGCAGCTCCGGCGCGGCGCGTTCCTCGTCTGAAAACTGCAAACGGGAGGATGGGCGGCTATTTGCCGCCGTACCCTCCCGGTAGGCTTTGCGGCGGTTCCGCCGCTTTTTCTTCTGAGACTTCCGGACGCGCCGGTCATCCAGATGGTGGAGGGCAGTCCTCGCCAGCGCCGTAGAATCGCCGGAGGGGGAATAGTCCTGCTCCGGCGCACGGTCTGAAACATGGCTTGCCTCGCCTGTGACCATGTTGACGGAAATGGCCCCGTCACGGGTCATCTTCTGCGTTTCCTTTTCAGCGGCTTTCCACTCCTTCATGCTTCACCACCTGCCTTTCCGTAGGGGCAAATGCTCACGCACTCGCCCGTCTCGATCATGGAGATATACTTGAAAATGGGATATGCCTGGGGCGGGCAGACCGCGTTGCCCAGGGTTTTCAGCCGTAGGGCGCGGTCCGCGGTGTTTTCGGTGATACGGGGGACTCCTTCCGGCTCGGCGGCCCAGAGGATACGTCCGTCCATTTCCGGGGGAAGCCCATGAGCCATTCCACCCAATCCGGGTTCAGCGCCGCCGTCTCGGATAGCGGTCGCTCCTGCCGGATCACCTGGGATGACAGGTTGGCAGACGGGGCGCTGTTCCGAAACGCCGCCGGTTTCAGCGTGGAGCGGTAGCCCTCCGACGCTGCCGGGGTCAGATAGAACACCGCCGCCGACAGGCTCAGGCTCCAGATGGCCCCGTTCCGGTTCACCTTGCGAAAGATCCCGTTGTCGGAGAGGTACACATCCAGGTTGGCCGCGTCCCTGCAGGTGTTCTTGTCGGAGGCAAGGGGCGTGGGAAACATCAGCCGCGACGATAAAAGTTCGCTGGCGCTCATGCCATGCGCCG
>CAVHKA010000164.1:0-4686 GCA_963636325.1 Agathobacter sp.
AGGCGCTGGCCACCGCCATCGCCGCCCAGGTGGGCACCGGCAACATCGTGGGCGCCTCCGGCGCCATCCTCACCGGCGGCCCCGGCGCCATCTTCTGGATGTGGATCATTGCCTTCTTCGGCATGGCCACCATCTACGCCGAAGCCACGCTGGCCCTCAAGACCCGTATCGTTGACCCCGACGGCACCGTCCGCGGCGGCCCCGTGTACTACATCACCACCGCCTTCAAGGGCGGCTTCGGTAAGTTCCTGGCAGGCTTCTTCGCCGTGGCCATCGTGCTGGCGCTGGGCTTCATGGGCTGCATGGTGCAGTCCAACTCCATCGGCTCTACCATGAATACCGCCTTTGGCATCCCCACCTGGGTGTCCGGCGTGATCCTGGTCATTATCTGCGCCGTTATCTTCCTGGGCGGTGTGCAGCGTCTGGCCTCCGTCACCGAGAAGCTCGTCCCCATCATGGCAGCCATCTTCCTGCTGGGCGGTCTGGCTGTTCTGGTGGTTCGCATCACCTACATCCCCGCTACCTTTGCCATGATCTTCAAGTATGCCTTCCAGCCTCAGGCCATCATCGGCGGCGGCTTCGGCTACGCCATCAAGACCGCCATCAGCCAGGGCGCGAAGCGCGGCCTGTTCTCCAATGAGGCCGGTATGGGCTCCACCCCCCACGCACACGCCCAGGCCAACGTGGCCCATCCCCACGATCAGGGCGTGGTGGCCATGATCGGTGTGTTCATCGATACCTTCGTGGTGCTGACCCTCAACGCGCTGGTCATCATCTCCACCCTGTATACCGCCGACGGCCCTCTGGCCGACTGCGGCGCGGCCGCTGCCAGTACCACGCTGACCAAGGCCAATTTGGCCCAGACCGCCTTCGGCACCGTGTTCGGCGAGAAGTTCGGCGCCATGTTCGTGGCGGTGTGCCTGTTCTTCTTCGCGTTCTCCACTGTGCTGAGCTGGAACCTGTTCGGTAAGATCAACGCCAACTACCTGTTCGGCAGGAAGAATCCCCACCGCTGCACTGTGGTATACAGCATCATCGCGCTGGTGTTCGTGTTCATCGGCACGCTGGCCAGCAACGATCTGGTGTGGGAGCTGACGGACATGTTCAACAACCTGATGGTCATTCCCAACGCCATCGCCCTGTTCGCCCTGACCGGCATGGTGGTTGCCATGTGCAAGGAAGGCAAGCTGGCCAAGAAGTAAGTAGATCCTTTGCTTTCTGACATATTCTCCCCAACGGAAACGCCCGGTCCTGTTCGGATCGGGCGTTTTCGTTGACAAGTGTACCGCGTTGCTATATAAATATAGGTAAGAGATCATACGAAAAGAGGTGCAGTCATGTACGAATTGAACCATATCACCGGGAATAGCTATTATATCCAAAGCCCCTCCAAGATGGGCCTTGTGAAGCTCAGCGATACGGACGTCTGTCTCATCGACAGCGGCAACGACAAGGACGCGGGCCGTAAGGTGCGGCAGCTGCTGGATGCCAACGGCTGGCATCTGACCGCCATTTACAACACCCACTCCAACGCCGACCACATCGGCGGCAACCGCTATCTGCAGGGCCAGACCAAGTGCAAGGTCTATGCCCAGGGTTTCGAGTGTGACATCACCCGCCATCCGGTGCTGGAGCCGGCGTTTCTGTACGGCGGCTTCCCGCCCAAGGATCTGCGCCACAAGTTCCTGATGGCCCAGGAGAGCGACGCACAGGAGCTGACGGGAGCCGTGCTGCCGGAGGGCTTTGAGCTGCTGCAATTGCCGGGCCATTTCTTCCACATGGTGGGCTTCCGCAGCCCGGACGATGTGGTGTATCTGGCGGACTGCCTGTCCAGCCGCGAGACGCTGGACAAGTACCAGATCGGCTTCATCTACGACGTGGCCGCCTATCTGGACACGCTGGAGAAGGTCAAGGCTATGCAGGCCGCCGCCTTTGTTCCCGCCCACGCCGAGGTTACGGAGGACATCGCGCCGCTGGCCCAGTACAACATCGACAAGGTGCTGGAGATCGCTGACCATATGGTGGCGCTGTGCGCCGAGCCTGTCATCTTCGAGGAGCTGCTGAAGAAGCTGTTTGACGATTACGGCCTGACCCTGACCTTCGAGCAGTATGTACTGGTGGGCAGCACCGTGAAGTCGTACCTGGCGTGGCTGAAGGACACCGGACGGCTGACGGTGCTCTTTGAGGACAACCGCCTGCTGTGGAGGCGCGTATGAAGATCGAGACAGTCGGGAAAAACGGTGTGACCGTCGCCGTTGTGACAGAGGGTGCGGCCATCACCGACGCCGCCTCCGCCATGGAGTTTGCCATGACGGTGCGGTACGAGACTGGCTGCTCCCGCATCGCCATCGACAAGAAGCTGGTGTGCGGCGACTTTTTCATCCTCAGCACCCGGCTGGCAGGGGAGATTTTGCAGAAATTCATTAACTACCGCGTCAAAATGGCCATCTACGGCGATTATTCCCGCTACACCAGCAAGCCGCTGCATGATTTCATTTATGAATCCAATCAAGGCAAGGACTTTTTCTTTGTGGCAACAAAGGAGGAGGCGCTGGAAAAGCTCTCCGCCGCGAAATAAAATGCTTGACAGGGCATGGAACGCATGATATAACGTGTATATGCACATAGTGCATATACACGTTATTGAGGAGGACTTTGCCATGCGTTACGAAAGAACTGAGATGGAGATGCAGGCCGCCATGCAGACGGCGGCCCGGATGTGCGCCGCCGCCCGTACCGCGCCCAAGGGCCACGGCAAGGACACGCTGCACACCTATGTGCTGACCGGCGAGGACAAGGAGGCCCTTGCCTGTAAGATGGAGGAGGTGGGCCTGCGGGAGATGGGGGACGAGATGCCCACCTGGTATGGCCGTGATGCCGCCTGTGTCCGCAAGGCGCTGGCGGTGGTGTTGATCGGCACGGACAAGCAGCAGCGGGGCGTGCCACATTGCGGCTATTGTGAGCACGGCGACTGCGCCGGGTGCCGCGCGGCAGGCGGCAACTGCGCCTTTGCCTATGTGGATCTGGGCATCGCTGTTTCCTCCGCCGTCAGTATCGGCGCGGCGGACATGGTGGACTGCCGCATCATGTACTCCATCGGCAAGACCGCGGCGGAGATGGACTTTGATCCCGACGTGGTCTGGCTGGGCATCCCGCTGTCCATCTCCGGCAAGAATATCTTCTTCGACCGGGGTATTTTCCATAAGTAAGGAGCGAAACCATGTACGAAAGTCCCTGCTACTGCACCAATCTGCGCCGGGGTGCCCTGTGGGCCACGGAGTATTACGACAGGATGCTTGCGCCCTCCGGCCTGTCCGTGCCGCAGTACTATCTGCTGATCAACCTTTCCCGCATGGAGAAGGCCAATCTCAGCCGGTGGGCGGAGCGTGTGGGGCTGGACCGCACCACCATGGTGCGGAACGTCAAGACATTAGAAAATAAAGGCCTCGTCGCACCCACCGAGGGGCGCGGCAAGACCTTTACCTTAACAGATAGCGGAAAATCAACGCTGGCGCAGGGCGTCGCCCTGTGGGAGCAGGCCCAGGAACGACTGCGCGGCAGCATCGGCGAAGAGGATGCGGAGGCGCTCCTGCGCATCTGCCGCAAGCTGCAAAATACGGAGCTGTGACCGCCATTACGACAGCTTCTGCTGCTTCATCCACACGTCCATGACCACGCTGTGGGGCAGGATCTTCGTCAGCGCCGCCTGACCGCGGGCCACAAAGCCGTAGGTGCACACATCCCGGCCCCGCTTGGCGCCCCGCCATGTGCGGCGCACGATGTCGTCGGGATCGTACATGGCGGCGTACTTCTTCACCACGCCCTCGCCGCCGGAGGCGGTGGCCCGGTCAAAGAAGGCGGTCTTTGTCCAGAAGGGGCAGACCGCCATGACGCCCACGCCCTGACGGCGCAGCTCCCGGTTCAGTGCCCGGCTGAAGCTGAGGACGAAGGCTTTCGTCGCGCCGTAAACGTCGATGTAGGGGATGGGCTGGAAGGCCGCCACCGACGCGATGTTGATGATCTGGCTGCCCCGGGGCATATAAGGGGCCGTGATCTGGCACATGGCCACCACCGCCTGACAGTTCAGGTCGGTCATGTTGAGGTTGACCTCCAGCGGCGTGTCCAGCACCGCACCGAACTTGCCGTAGCCGCTGCAATTCATCAGAAGGCCCACCTGCACCGGCTCCTCTGCCAGCGCGGCGCGATAGGTGCCGAAGTTGGCCCGGTCGGTCAGATCCATGGCCAGCACCCGGACAGGGAAGGGCACCGTGGCGCGCAGCGCCTCCAGCTTGTCCTGCTGGCGTGCAATGACCCATACCTCGTCAAAGGTGCCGTACTGATCCACAGTCTCGGCAAAGCGCTTTCCCATACCGCTGGAAGCGCCGGTGAACACGGCAATTTTCTTCATAGGGGACATCCTCCTTTTCTTTGCCTCCATTATGCCATGAAAGGGGCGGCTTTGCAAGGGACAAACCCCTTGACAGGCGGCGCGGCTTTGCCTATAATACGAAAAAACAGTCAGGAGGGCTTTTCCATGATCCGAAAAGGCACCGAACAGGACATTCCGCATATCGCGGCCATCTATGAGCACATCCACGACAATGAGGAGAGCGGCAAGTCCACCGTAGGCTGGATCCGCGGCGTATACCCCACGGCGGACACGGCCCGCGCGGCCCTGGAGGCCGA
>CAVHKA010000165.1:0-4648 GCA_963636325.1 Agathobacter sp.
CGGTGGTGGGCACGCCGTAAGGCTCGGTGGTCTTGGAGACGAATTTCATCATGACCATGGGGCCGATGGCAAAAATCTCGTCATAGACGTTGCCGGCGTCCAGCAGCTCCTTCAGCGCCTCGGTGACCAGACCCTTCTGGCCGTAGGAGCCGTCGTCGGTACAGACCTTCAGCACACTGGAAACAGCCTTGAATTTATCTTCCAGAATGACTACGTCCTTGTTCTTGAAGCCCACCACAGCGTGGACCTCAGCGCCGCAGTCATGGAACTTCTTCAGCACGGGATACGCGATGGCGCAGCCGACGCCGCCGCCCACCACGCAGACCTTCTTCTTGCCCTCGGTCTCGGTGGGCCGGCCCAAAGGGCCGACGAAATCGTGCAGGCAGTCGCCCTGCTGCTTGTGGCTCAGCTTCTCGGTAGTGGCGCCCACCGTCTGAACGATGATGGTAACGGTGCCCTTCTCGCGGTCATAGTCATGGATCGTAATGGGGATACGCTCACCATTCTCATCCACGCGCAGAATGATGAACTGGCCGGGCTGCGCCTTCTTGGCCACCATGGGTGCCTCGATCTCATAGAGGATCACAGTGGGTTTCAGCGCTTCCTTTTTCACGATGCGATACATACTTGCTCCCTCATTTCTGTTTTTTCCTGACCTGCGCCCTTTTCGCAGGCGGTGCCGGTAACTTTGTTTATTTTATCACGAACTCATTCTGCCGTCAATGCATATCTTGCACACTTTTGACAAGAATTGCCGCACATTTCGCCTGATGGCAAATGTATAAGCATTGCCATATGCGGAGCGGAATGGTATAATTGGAAAAGTAGTCGTCATTCGGCAAACGAACTACGCAAGCCCTTGCCTCCCTCTGACGAGGGCGGCAATAAAATGACCGTCGATAGAACTCTGTAGGGCGGGGTGCCCTCACCCCGCCACACGATGACCGCACCATTTCCGACAGGGCCGATACCCCAAGGGCACTTGTTCCACTTCGCTCCACTGCGCTCGTCGTCGGCCCCTACGGACGTTTACCGATGGAGCTTCGTAGGGGCGGGCGACTCTGCCCGCCCTTGGCCCCCTCCGTGAGGGAGCCAAAAGTAGCGCACTCTACTGAAAACAAAAGTCACTCGCCCGGAGCGATGTTCCGGGCGGATGTCTGCTCTTTATCGCAATGTCACCTGCCTGCCGGTGATGGTCACCAGCATTTCCTCCCGCATCTTTTTCAGCTCCCGCATCATGGCGCTGCGGTCGGCGGAGATATAGTCCGCCAGCGCGCTGAGGGAGAACGGCAGCTGGAACGAACGGCCACGCCGCTTGGCGGCCTGCAACTCAAAGTAGCGCATCAGCTTCTCCCGGATGGAGCGGCGGCTGAGCACCTCCACCCGCTCGGAGAGGGACGTGGCCTTCTCCGTCACCAGACGGAACAGATTCTCCACCATGCGGTTGTGGCAGGCACAGGCATGCTCGCACCGGCGCATGACCGCCTCCGCCCGCAGAAAGCTGACGCGGCAGGGCTTGACGCCCCGCACCACCACGCTGTCATCTCCGGCAGCCTTGAACATCATCCGCTCACCGAACACGCCGCCCGGTTCCAGATGCTCCAGAATGGTGCGGCCGCCCTCCCGGTCGATCCGCTCCACCACGGCGCTGCCCTCGGTAAGGATGCCCAGCATATCCCGTCCGTCACCGAAATCATAGATCACATCCTCCGGCCGGAAGCTCTGCTCATAGACACCCAGACAGGCCCGCATGGTCCGGCAGTCCTCCGGACTGACGCCCTCCAATAATGGCGATCTTACCATAATGTATCTCTCTTTCTCTCTTTTGTGTCATTCTCCCTGCGGGCTGGTCTGCGGCAGCATATCCCGCCGCCGGCCGATGACCCGGTAAACGATCAGATAGGACAGCAGGCCCCATGGAATGGCCGCCGCCACGTCCAGAATGGTGTGCTGCTTCACCAGCAGCGTGGAGGCGATGATCACCAGTCCGTACGCCGCCGCGAACCACCGCCAGCCGCTCTTCCGCAGGCCCGGCGTCTCCCATACGGAGGTCACCGCCGCGATCACGCCCAGCACATGGACGCTGGGGAACACGTTGGTGTTGGTATCCAGCGTGTACGTCAGCTGCACCGCCCATGTGAAGATGTCCGTCACCGCCAGATCCGCCGGACGGAGATCCTGCCCGTTGGGCACCAGGATGCAGAACAGCGTGGCGCTGAAAAATGACAGCGCCAGCATCCAGATATACCGGCGGAAGCCCTCGGCGTCCTTCAGGATCAGGTAGATGCCCAGCACCGCCAGCAGCGGGCTCCAGCTCATGTAGAACGCGATGAAATACGGACAGAAGGGGATCAGCCGGTCAAGGGGCAGCTCTGTGGCCCAGTAGTTATCCGTGATGAAATGCTCGATGGTGAAGAACGCCGCCAGATAGATGGGCAGAAACAGCCCCCACCACATGTGGGGATGGTCTTTGACAAACGCTTTGATGGCTTGCATAGTCTCCTCGCTCCCTTTTCGTCATTGTGACATTTGTCACAGTGTATTGTACCACCAAAGCGAAAAAATACCACCCCGCAGCTGTGAACTTTCTGGAAACTCTCCGTGAAGCGGGCGCTAAAAACATCGCGCACCGAAGCAGGCAAAAAGGCATGGCTCACGCCATGCCTTTTTGTGATCCCTCCTCTGGGGTCTCCGGATCGTACTCCAGAATGTCGCCGGGCTGGCAATGCAGCACCTCGCAGATGGCCGCCAGCGTGGAGAAGCGGATGGCGCTGATGCGCCCGTTCTTCATCTTGGAGAGGTTCACGTTGGCCACGCCCACCTTCTCCGACAGCTCATTCAGGCTCATTTTCCGGTCCGCCATCACACGGTCCAGCCGCAAAACAATGTGTCCCATTTCGTCTCCTTACAATGTCTCGTCGGATTCCCTCTGCAGCTGCACGCCGTAGTGGAATACGACGGTCAGGCACATGGTCACCGCGAAGGCGATCAGCCATTCCCAGCGGATCTGTGCGCCGCTGCCGTTCAGCCCCACGTTCAGCCCCGTCAGTTCTCTACATAGCGTTTCGCTGACGGAAGCCAGTACCGCCACTGGCAGCAGCGACCAGCCGAAGGCTTTCATTTTCTTCACCAGCTCCTCGCAGAATACCGACTGGCAGCCCTCAATGACCTTGAACAGCTTCCGCAGCAGCCACAGCGCCGCCACCGAGGCCACCGCGGTCAGCATGACAGACAGCATGGCGAGCTGCACAAAGCCCACGCGGTAGACCTTGGGCGCAGTGGCCGCCTCCAGAACCTGTTCATCGCCCTGCCGATATACCATCGCGGAGGAAAAGGTCATGCCGAACAGCTCCATACCCGGCTCCGACAACGTAGAAGTTCCGTCCTCGCCCAGCTGTGCGGCGGCATCGCCGTCGGGCGGAAAGACCATCGTCCCGCCCAGCTGCCGCCACATGGTGCCGATATACCCGCTGTGGCCCTGGCAGGTCAGTTGGGTCTGCACCGTCGCCGTCAGAAAGTTCGCCGGGATCTGTGCCAGATCGTAATTGATAATGCCCATAGCGACAGCGGCCAGAATATACAATGCCAGCAGCCCCGTCAAAATGGCCTTCCCCACCTTGCCGAACCGATGCACCTTCTTCAACGTATTGGCGTTCATAGGCACCTCCCACATAAGGCATAAAATATTTAACGTTTATCGTTATCTATACGATACCAAAACCGCTTGCCGTTGTCAAGCGGTTTTTAACGTTTATCGTAAAATATTTTATGTTTTACGGCATACGGGGCGCCTGTGTGTAGGGGCGGGGTTCTACCCCGCCCACCGTCTATCATCTCATAATAAGCGGGAGGGGCAGAGCCCCTCCCCTACGCACGATATAATGCAGTATCCCACACGCCCGTCAACCAACGAGAGGGCGCATCCATAACTTGCAGGCATCAAAGCCTCCCCTGTGTAAGGGGAGGTGTCGCCGCAGGCGACGGAGGGGTTGACGGTCAATCCCCCAGTCAGCCTTGCGGCTGACAGCCCCCTTTACACAAGGGGGCCTTGACGTGGTACAAATTCGCAAGATTTCATGCCAGCTATTTTTACATCTTCTCCGGTGCGGAGCAGCCGATCAGCGTCATGCCGTTTTTCAGCACGGCGCGGGCGGTGTCCGCCAGCTTCAGGCGGGCCAGCAGCACATTCTCCGCCTCGCCCTTGATGCGGCAGGCGTTATAGAACTTGTGGAAGGCCGCCGCCAGCTCGGTGAGATAGCGGTTGATGAAGCTGGGATCGTAGTCCCGGGCCGCCAGCTGCACCACCACCGGGTACTGGGCCAGCTGCTTGATGAGAGCCTTCTCCTCCGGCGCGGACAGCACTCCGCCGCCAGCGCCTTCAGCAGCGTGCAGATGCGGGCGTGGGCGTACTGGACGTAGTACACGGGATTCTCGCTGTCCTCCCGGACGGCCAGGCCCAGATCGAACTCCATCTGGGTCTCCGGCTTGGCGTTGAAGAAATAGCGGCAGGCGTCCACGGGAATTTCGTCCAGCAGGTCGGTCAGGCTGATGGCCTTGCCGGTACGCTTGGACATGCGCACCACCTCGCCGTCACGCACCAGCTTCACCAACTGCATCAGCACGATGTCCAGCCGGTGCTCGCCGTCCA
>CAVHKA010000166.1:0-2745 GCA_963636325.1 Agathobacter sp.
TGATCGGCTGGGAGATCGGTCCCGAGGTGGTCAAGGAAGAGGCGGAGCAGCAGGGTCAGAAGTTTGGCGCTTACGGCTTCTTCAAGGTCTGCGTCAAGGTCATCACCCCGCTGTGCATGCTGCTGATCCTGTACGGTCAGGTCATGTCCTTCTTCGGCTAAGGCCCCGTATATTGATACACAGTTAAATGTATAAAGCAAGACCGGAGCCGCCGCTCCGGTCTTGCTTTTGGGATAAAAAGCTGGCGCAAAATCTTACGATTTTGCGCCAGCGAGCTTATACCATCAGCTCAATCGCGTGGTGCAGGTTGGAGATCTCCACCCGGGGCTGGCTGGCGGCGTATTCGCCGTCCAGTGACCAGGGGATAATGTCGTCGGTGGTCAGCGTCACATGTGCCGCGTGGCGGAAGATAATGCCGGGCGCGTCGTACTCCATCCGTGTCAGGGAGCCGATCAGGGTGCTGAGCTCCACGGCGTTTTTCGGCATCCGCAGCAGCAGCAGCTCAAACTTGCCGTCATCCATCTTCACATGGTTGGGGTCCAGCTTCATCAGACCGCCCAGGGAGGTGGAGTTGCATACCGCGCCGAATATATATTCACCCTCGAACACCTCGCCGTCGGCCTCGATGCGGCAGCAATAGGGCCGCAGGGAGTCCAGGTCGTTCATGCCCTCGAAGATATAGGCCAGATGGCCCAGGGCGTTTTTCGCCGCCTGGGTGGCGGAGTAGGAGGCCCGGGTAAAAGCACCGAAGGAGGCCACATAGGCGAAGTACCGGCCGTTGTGCTGGCCCAGATCCAGCAGCCGGGGCTGCTCGCAGTTGGCGATGGCGTTGGCCGCCGCCATGGGCTGAGAGGGGATGTGCAGGCTGGCGGCAAAATCGTTGGTGCTGCCGTGGGGGATATAGCCCACAGGTGGCCTCCGCGGCAGCGTCATCAGGCCGCACAGTGTCTCGTTCAACGTGCCGTCGCCGCCGGCGCAGACCACCAGATCGAAGTCGCCGCCCAGCTCCGCCGCGGCCCGCTTGGCATCGCCGGGGCCTTCGGTGGTGAACAGCTTGATGAGATACCCCGCCTGGGACAGCCGGGCCACCACGTCGAACATGGGCGCCATGGAGCGGGTGCGGCCCGCACGGGGATTGACGATGAACAGCAGCTTTTTCATGGGAACCTCCTGCAAAAGATCGTGCTCCTATTATGCCACAGCCGTTCAGAAAATGCAATTCCCTGTTGAAAGCCCTTGCAAAACCGCGAAAAAATGAGTATGATGGAAGAAGAAATTTTCGCGCGGAAGGAGGCGGCGGTATGAAAGGAAAGGTCTACTGGCGGTGGGGCCTGACGGCATTTCTGACGGTATGCGCCATTCTGGTGTTTTATGACGCCTTTTATCAGGGCGGCACCCTGCAGCATATTCTGGGCAAGCTGGCCCAGGTGCTGGCGCCGGTGTTCTACGGCCTCGCCATGGCCTATCTGCTGACGCCGCTGGTGAAGTGGTTCGAGCGGGGCATCCTGTGGTGCGTAGGCAAGCTGCGGAAGCGGCTGCCGGACAGGCCGCTGAAGCACGGCAAGGGCCTGCTGCGGGCCGGAGCCATTCTGCTGACGTGGGCCGTGGTACTGGCGCTGACGTATTGGCTGATGAGCGTGCTGGTCCCCCAGCTGATCGACAGCGTCACCATGCTGATCAAAAACGCCCGCTACTATTACTATAAAGTGTACCGCTGGGCGGACACCTGGCTGAAGGAGAATCCGGAGATCGGCAGCTGGGCCAATGACGTACTCAGCGAGTATTACAACAACGCCGTCACCAACCTGACCGACACCATCCTGCCCAAGGCGCAGGAGCTGGCCGCAACGCTGACCGGCGGTATCTGGGTAGGTATCCGCAGCGTGGTGGGCTTTGCCATGGACCTTATCGTGGGCATCATCATCTCCGTGTACCTGCTGGCCATGAAGGAAAAGAGCCTGGCCCGCTGCTGCAAGATGATCTACGCCACCATGAAGCAGGAGACGGCGGAGCTGGTGCTGACGGGCCTGCACAACACCAATCAGGTGTTCTCCGGCTTCGTCCGGGGCAAGCTGCTGGACTCGCTGATCATCGGCATCCTGTGCTTCATCGGCTGCTCCATCCTGAAAATGCCCTATACCCCGCTGGTCAGCGTGGTGGTGGGCGTCACCAATGTGATCCCCTTCTTCGGGCCGTTTCTGGGCGCTATCCCCAGCGCGTTCCTGATCCTGCTGGTCAGCCCGCTGAAGTGCCTGTATTTCATCATTTTCATCATCCTTTTGCAGCAGCTGGACGGCAACGTCATCGGCCCGAAAATTTTGGGCGACAGCACCGGCATCTCCAGCTTCTGGGTCATCGTGGCCATTCTGGTGGGCGGCGGCTTCTTCGGTGTGCCGGGCATGTTCTTCGGCGTGCCGGTGTTCGCCTGCCTGCGGATGCTGGTGAAATGGCTGATGGACCGCCGTCTGGCGCGGCGGGGCATGCCCACCGAGGCCAGCGCCTATGTGGAGCGGAAGGAGGCCCTGCGGCAGTCCCGCGCCGCCGGTAAGGCGGAGGAGAACACGGAGGACAAACCGGAGGAAGGATCCGAGGAAGCGTCGGAAGAAAAATCGGAATAACGGGAGAAAAGGACGGCCACGGGCCGTCCTTTTTATTATGCTTTCTGGAAACATCTCGTCTCGGCGCGATTTTGGCGCGGGGGAGATCGTTAAAACCTCTGCTTATGGAAACGGCCACTTTTACAAC
>CAVHKA010000166.1:2755-4601 GCA_963636325.1 Agathobacter sp.
GAAGGAGGCCCTGCGGCAGTCCCGCGCCGCCGGAAAGGCAGAATATCCGGAGGACAAACCGGAGGAAAATTCAGAGGAAAAATCGGAATAACGAAAGGACGGCCCGCGGGCCGTCCTTTTTGTTATGCTTTCTGGAAACATCTCGCCTCGGCGCGATTCTGGCACACGGAGCCTTGCTAAAACCTCTGCTTATGGAAACAGTCACTTTTACAACCAATGCTGAAGGATATTTTGGCTATTTTGCATCTGGCGCGGTGGGGAAAAAAGTGTATAATATTTTTATTTACCATTGATTGACAAGAGCAGAATTTCATAAACAGAGAAAGGAGAACCGTATGCAGCAGATCACGCAATTGAAGAAGGTGCTGGTGGCCAACCGCGGCGAGATCGCGGTGCGTATTTTCCGCGCCTGCTACGATCTGGGACTCCATACCGTAGCCATCTATTCCAACGAAGATACCTATTCCCTGTTCCGCACCAAGGCGGACGAAGCCTATCTGGTGGGCGAGAAAAAGTCCCCCCTGGGCGCGTATCTGGACATTCCCGGCATCATCGGCCTTGCCAAGCGCCGGGGCGTCACCGCCATCCACCCCGGCTATGGCTTCCTGTCCGAGAATGCCGACTTCGCCCGCGCCTGCGAGGATAACGGCATCCTGTTCGTGGGCCCGTCCTCCGACGTGCTGGCCAAGATGGGCGACAAGCTCAGCGCCAAGGAGATCGCCGTTCAGTGCGGCGTGCCCATTATCCCCGGCTGTACCGAACCCCTGAAGGACGCCGATGACGCGCTGGAAAAGGCCGTCAGCTTCGGCTTCCCCATTATCCTGAAGGCCGCTGCCGGCGGCGGTGGCCGCGGCATGCGCCGCTGCGATAAGCCCGAGGAGGTCAAGACCGCCTATGAGCTGGTGCACAGCGAGGCGGAGAAGTCCTTCGGCTGCGGCGATATCTTCATCGAGAAGTACCTGGTGGAGCCCAAGCATATCGAGGTGCAGATCCTGGCCGACAAGTACGGCAACGTATACCATCTGGGCGAGCGTGACTGCTCCCTCCAGCGCCGGTATCAGAAGGTGGTGGAGTACGCCCCCGCCTGGTCCATCCCCAAGGAGACGGTGGAGGCCCTGCGTCAGGACGCGGTGAAGATCGCCAAGTCCGTCAATTATGTCAGCGCCGGTACGGTGGAGTTTCTGGTGGACAAGTCCGGCCACCACTACTTCATCGAGATGAACCCCCGTATCCAGGTGGAGCACACGGTCACCGAGATGATCACCGGCGTGGATATCGTCCGCGCCCAGCTGCTGGTGGCGGCGGGCTATCCCCTCAGCTGCCCGGAGATCGGCCTGACGAAGCAGGAGGATGTCCACTTTGACGGCTACGCCATCCAGTGCCGCGTCACCACCGAGGATCCCTCCAACAACTTCGCCCCCGATAACGGCAAGATCACCGCCTACCATTCCCCCGGAGGCTTCGGCGTCCGTCTGGACGGCGGCAACGTGGGCGTGGGCACCGTCATCTCCCCCTACTACGACTCCCTGCTGGTGAAGGTCACCAGCTGGGACCGCACGTTCCCCGCCGTCTGCCGCAAGGCCGCCCGGGCCATCAACGAGGTCCGCGTCCGCGGCGTCAAGACCAACATTCCCTTCGTCACCAACATTCTGGCCCACCCCACGTTCATCAACGGCCGGTGCCATACCAGGTTCATCGATGAGACGCCGGAGCTGTTCGAGCTGGTGGACTCCCGCGACCGCGCCACCCGCGTCCTGCGGTATATCTCGGAGATCCAGGTGGCCAACCCCAACGCCGAGCGCCACCAGTACGACATCCCCCGCTTCCCGGAGGCCAAGGAGCCGCT
>CAVHKA010000167.1:0-4557 GCA_963636325.1 Agathobacter sp.
ATCACGCCCCGTGCGTGAGCCACCGCGATGCCGGTGGTGATATTCTTGCTGAAAAACAGCTCCTCGATGGCCATTTCATCCGGCTGAAACTGCCGGATCAGCTCCGTCAGGTCGCTTTCGATCAGCGTCAGCCGTGCCGCCAGTGGCATGCCCGCCGGGGTGTTGATGGCGCCGTACTGCACCATTTTCTGGGCGGCGCCGGCACAGTCCAGCACACCGAAGCCCACAATGGCCACACCGGGGTCTATTCCCAAAATACGCACGGCGCTCCCTCCCCATGATAAATCAGTTTATTATACTCTTTTTTCCCCTTTCTGGCAATAGAAAACCGAAAAACGGCAGAAAAGAAGCGGCCGTTCGGCCGCTTCCATAGACAGGTCACTTATTCTGTTCCCATTCCTTCAGGGGCTTCAGTTCCTCATAGAGGCGGACATAGCTGCGGTGGCGGCTCTGGGGGATCTTCCCCTCCTTCACCGCCTGCAAAACGGCGCAGCCCTTCTCCTTCACATGCTGGCAGCCCACAAAGCGGCAGCCGTCCAGATAGGGCGCGAACTCCGGGAATGTCTCCGGCAGATGCTGCTTCAGCTCCCACTCCAGCGACTGGGCATCAAAGGACGAGAAGCCAGGTGTGTCGATCACATAGGTATCCCCGTCCAGCGGGAACATCTCCACATGGCGGGTGGTATGGCGGCCGCGGCCCAGTGCCTTGCTGACCTCGCCTACCGGCAGGTCAAAATGGGGCGCCAGCGCGTTCAGCAGGCTGGATTTTCCCACGCCGGAATTGCCGGTCAGCACACTCAGCTTTCCCTGTAGGGCATGGTATAGCTCCGGCAGGCCCTCCCCTGTCACCGCGCTGGCCCGCAGCACCGGGATGGCCGAGGCGCTGTAAATGCCGTACAGCTCCTCCGCCGGGTCAAGGTCGCACTTGTTCAGCACCACCAGCACGGCGCAGCCCTTCAGCGCCGCGATGGCACTGATGCGGTCGATGAGATACGGATCTGTCATCGGGATCGCGGCGGAGGCGATGACCACCAGCTGATCCACATTGGCGGCGGCAGGCCGCTGGAACTGGCAGGTGCGCGGCTCGATGGCCTGTACCATGCCTTCGCCATTGCCCAGCTCCTGCACCTCTACCCAGTCGCCTACCAGCGGGCTCATGCCTTCCTTACGGAACTTGCCCCGGGCACGGCATTGCAGCGTCCCGCTGCCGGTATTGACATAGTAAAAGCCGCTGAGGGCCTTTTCAATTCTGCCCCGGCTCAAAAGGTGATCTCCTGCGCGTCTGTCGAGACGCCGTTGATGCGGGCATACACCGTCACGGTGGTCCCCGGCTTGCCCTCGTAGTCATAGCCTACCGTGGCGTCGTCACCGCTGACGATCCGGGTATCCATTACTTTATCATCCATGATAAACTCCACGCGCACGGTATCCTCGTCGCTGAATTCATCCGGAATGAGATACTCCACGCGCACCGTCCGGCTCTGGCTGCCCGGCGTGCCGTATACGGTGAAAATGATCTCCGTGCCGCCCTGGACCTGCGTCTCGGGCAGGATGCTCTGCTCCAGCACATCGCCATCCTTGGCCAGCGGATCAAAGTACCGGTACTGCGGCGTTCCCACCTTCAGGCCCAGCGCCTCCGCGTCCGCTTTCGCCGTTTCATAGCTCTTGCCGGTAAAGGTGGGCACGGTAATGCTCTCCGGGCCCTTGCTGACTACCAGCGTGACGGAGGCGCCCTTCTTCAATGCAGCGCCCACCGCCGGGATCGTCTCCATCACCTGTCCCGTCGTAAATTCGTCAGAGAACTGCTCCTCTGTCATGATCCGCAATTGCAGATCATACTGCTGTAACTTCAGCCGCGCGGACTGGTAGTTCTCACCCTGCAGGTTCGGCATGGTGATCTCCTGCCGTTCGGCACAAACGTACACCTGGATCACAAAGTTGCTGCGGCGCTCCACACCCTCGGTGGGATCCTGCTGCACGATCTGGCCCGGCTGGAAGTGATCGTCGCTCAGCGTTCCCACCACTTCGATGGTAAAGATATCCTTCACCGTTTCCAGCTCATTGGCATCCTCCACCGTATAGCCCAGGATGTTGGGCACCTTATACGCTTTGTTGCTGCCGCCGCTGCCGAAACCGGCAAAGATGACCACGAACACCAGAACGATCACCGCCACACCAGCCACCAGCAGTCCCACCAGCTTTTTATTGCCGCGGACATAGTCCAGCAGCGACCAGCCGTCCTCTTCATCGTCATCATCTTCCGCCTGACGGCTCTTCACCGCGGCGGACACCTTCTGCACAGAGATGGGGCTGGTGGGCTGGCTGTCCACACTGGCGGTCAGCTCGGTACGGATATGATCCAGATCCACCGACGGATCCTTTCGGAACTTTTCCAGATCCGCCAGCATGGCGTCGGCACTCTGATAGCGCTTATCCCGGTCGGCGCTCATGGCCTTCATACAGATCAGCTCCAACGCCTCAGGGATATCCGGATCGATCTCTCTGGGGTTCAGCGGCACGCTGCTCAGGTGCTGGATGGCCACGGAAACGGCGTTGTCTCCCTCAAAGGGCAGACGTCCCGTCAGCATCTCATACAGCACCACACCGGCGCTGTAAATATCGCTGCGGGCGTCCAGACGCTCGCCCTTGGCCTGCTCCGGAGAAATGTAATGCACGCTGCCCAGCGCCTCCTGCGCCAGGGTCTGGTGGGCGTCGGCCAGGCAGGCAATGCCGAAATCGGCCACCTTCACGCTGCCGTCCCGCAGCACCATGATATTCTGGGGCTTGATATCCCGGTGGATGATGCCGCGGCTGTGGGCGTGGCTCAGGCCCCGCATGATCTGGGTGATAAAATGCAGCGCCTCCCGCCAGTCCATGCGGCCCCGGCGCTCCATATACTGCTTCAAAGTAATGCCGTCGATCAGCTCCATCACGATATAGTCGATGCCCTGAGAGCTGGACACGTCGTAAATGGACACGATGTTGGCATGACTCAACTGGGCGACGGCCAGCGATTCATCCCGGAAACGGCGGCGGAACTCCGCGTTCTCCGCCAGCTCACTTTTCAAAATTTTGATGGCCACAAGCCGGTTAAGGCGGTGGCACTTGGCTTTGTAAACGTTGGCCATACCGCCTGTGCCGATCAATTCCAGCAGCTCATAGCGGTTATCCAGCATTTTTCCAATGTACTGATCCATTTGTGGTCATCTCCTTTCATAGATTTTGCAGCAGGACCACCGTGACATTGTCCGGTGCGCCATGCTCCTTGGCCGCGGCCATCAGGCGATCCATACAGGTATCCAGATCATTCTCATGCATGACCTCGAACAGCATTTCCTGATCGGTCACGGTATTGACCAGCCCGTCGGTACACAGCAGCAGGAAGTCCCCCTGCTGCCACGCCACAGGAAAGACATCCGCCTCCACCCGCGCATCCGGGCCGAGGGCACGGGTGATCAGATTCCGCCGGGGATGGCGGCGTGCCTGGGCGGGCGTGATGTCGCCCCGCTCCACCATGTTCTCCACCACCGAGTGATCACGGGTCACCTGATGGATGCCGTTCTCCCCGATCAGATAGCAGCGGCTGTCGCCCACGTTAAAGACCATCGCCTCGCCGTCACGGCACACGGCGCACACCAGCGTCGTGCCCATGTTGGCCAGCGTTTCATCCTCCGCCGCTTTGGCGCGGATGGCGTCGTTGGCCCAGTCAATGCCCTGGAGCACCGCGCTTTTGATCTGCGTCCGCTCCATATCGGGCTTCAGCAGCTCCCGCAGCTGCTCCAGCAGCGTATCTACCGCGATGATGCTGGCCATATGGCCGCCGTTGGTGCCGCCCATACCGTCGCATACCACCGCCACGGTGTAGTCCGCAATCACCGCGGTGGCATAGGCATCCTGATTTTCGCGCCGCACCAGTCCTGTGTCGGTAATGCCCCAGATCCTCATTTTCTGCTCTCCTCCATGGCTTTGCGGCGCAGCTGGCCGCAGGATGCGTCAATATCGCCGCCCAGACTGCGGCGGACTGTCGCGGTAATACCGTGAGACTCCAGCCGCTTCTGGAAGGCTGCCGTGCGGCGGCTGGGCTTGAAGGGACTCTCCGTCACCTCATTCAGCGGGATCAGATTCACATGCCCCGGCATGCCCTTGATGTGCTGGGCCATGAGATCCGCCTGCCAATCGTGGTCGTTGACGCCGTCGATCATGGCGTACTCAAAACTGATGCGGCGTCCGGTCTTTTGGAAATACCGGTGGCAGGCGGCAAACAGCGCCTCCACATCGTAGGCCTTATTCACCGGCATGATCTTCGATCGTGTCTCGCTGTCCGGCGCGTGGAGGGACACCGACAGCGTCAGCTGCAAGTTCAGCTCCGCCAGCGCGTCGATCTGCGGCACGATGCCGCAGGTGGACAGGCTGATGTGCCGCATGCCGATATTCAGGCCGTCCGGGCTGTTGACCAGCTCCAGAAACTTCAGAACGTTGTCCTTGTTGTCCAGCGGCTCACCGATGCCCATCAGCACAATGTTGGAGATATCCAGTCCGCTGTCCAGCTGGGTGAAC
>CAVHKA010000168.1:0-4538 GCA_963636325.1 Agathobacter sp.
ATACCGCAAGACGGGTCGCACTCGTCAAGCAGCGGGTGCGGGAAAACACCCGCCGGAGGCAGCGGCGCGAGGCAATAAGCCTCTCCGCAGCGTGTTTGCTGCTGTTCGCGGTACTGACGCAGGCGTCGGGCACGGTCATCGGGCGGGGACAGACCGCCGCGTGGGGCGTGTTCGGCGCGATGCTGCTGCGGGAGGACGCGGGCGGCTATGTGCTGGTGGCCGTCGTCTCCTTTGCCGCGGCAGCGGCGATCACCGCGCTGTGCTTCCGGCTCAGAAACAGGGAAAACCAGAAAAAAGGCGGGGCAGACAAGCCCGACCCGCAAGAACAGGAGGGAAAAACGACATGAAGAAACGAATACTCAGCATCCTGCTTCTATGCTGCATGGTGCTGACGCTGCTGCCGACAGCGGCCTTCGCGGCAGACGAAGAAGCTTACGCGCTTCCGCCGGACACGGGCGGCCTGTGCGAACACCATCCGGAGCACGACGAGGCCTGCGGCTATACGCCGCAGACAGAGGATGCCGCGGGGACGCCCTGCGGCCATGTGTGCGAAATCCGCGAATCCGGAGACGGCGGCGCTGACCCGGCCGGCCCGACAGGAGCATCCAGCGCTGCGATGCCAATGCCTCTGCTCGGGACAGTCCGTCCCGCTGCCACCCAATACACCTATACGCTGCATTACCATGCCAACGGCGGCAGCGGCGCGCCGCCAAGTCAGAGCATGACCAGTTCGGAACTTTATGTACAGGTTCCTATATCAGAAAAAATTCCAACCCGTGACGGATATACCTTCAAGGGTTGGGCAGAAAGTCCGAATGGGGAACCAATGTATCTTCGCGAAGAGGGATATTATTGGGATTACCTGATGGTACATCCGTCTTTGAACGAAACCATCTACGCCATATGGGAGGTGCACAATCATAGCTGGGGCGAATGGACCTCCAACAGCAATGGAACGCATACACGCACCTGCACCACGGACAGCAGCCATACCGAAACAGACAACTGCTCCGGCGGCAAGGCCACCGGCACGGAGAAGGCCATTTGCGAAACCTGTCATACAGCCTACGGAGAACTCTTGCCGCTCACCAAAACGGTCATCACCACCCCGCCCACGCTGCCCTCCAAGGGGTATGTCGGCGATTGGTACTTTGATGAGGATCTCAAAGGCGGCGAAGCAAAGGTCGATGGTACGGACACCGTTGTTCCCGGCTCGTTCCGCTTCAAGCACAATTGGGGCGTAGTAGGCCCGGGCGAAAACCGCATGGAAATCCTCTTTACCCCCGACGATACGGAGACATACGCCACGGCGGAATGTATCGTCATCGTGACGGGGATCAAGTACACGATCACAAGCGTCATAGAGGAAGACTTCCCCGACGTGCCGTTGGGCACGGCGTTTGAGGATCTGTGGCTTCCTCCCTTCGTCGATGTAAAGGCCAACACCGGCAGGCTCTTCGGTCCCATCCCCGTGACATGGGACAGCTCCTCCTATGACCCGAACAAATATGGCGAGCAGATCATTACCGGCGAGCTGCATGTTGAAGAAAGCCCCTACGAGGATGAGCTGGAGCCGACAAGCATTAAGGCCATCGCCAGAATCACGCTCATTGGCGACGGGGGCATTGTGCCAACGCTGGAGCCGCCCACCTACTCCAGGCGGATATACAGCGGCGATTTTTGCCAGCTTGCCTTTTCCGACGAGTATCTTTCCGGCGGAAAAGCCACCACGGCAGATGGCGATACGGTTGACGGCGGGTTCACTCTGAACGAGGAGCAGGAAAAATACGGCTACTGGAACAGAGGCGGCGGGCTTGTTCAGGTGGGGTTGCTGGCGCTCAAGGTCACCTTCACCCCCTATGACCGGCTGAGGTTCAGCACGGCGGAATGTACCGTCAACGTGGACGTCATTCCCCGCAAATTCAGGCAAGCCAATACATCGTATATTGACAATAAAAAGATTGGAACAGCCTTTGAAGATCTCGGCCTGCCGAACGCGTTCTATTTCTTCGCGGAGGCCGATGAACCAAACCACGAGGGAAGCGGGCTGAACGGCAATGTGCCCGGCATCATCAAGTGGGACGATTCAAACTACGACCCCAATTCGTATGAGGAGCAGACCATCTACGGTACGGTCGACCGCGCCGAATTTGAGAAGTATTACATCGTACCCGAGGGTGCCGACCTCAGAGGCGTGGTAAAGGTCACGCTGCAGGCCGACCCGGTGGAGACGGAGATCACGCAGCCGCCCGTCTTCCGGTGGAAAAAAGGCGATTTTACGCTGCCCGACAATACCATGTTCGTCAATCGGATCTTCGAGATGGGAGCCACAGGCGGGGAAACCGCCAATCTTGCGGACGGCGTGGCAAAGGTCAAGGGGACGGATACCGTCGTCCCCGGCACGTTCTCCTTCAAGGAGGGTACACCCGGATGGTTTGACGAGCTGGGCGAGAACGTTGTGACGGTGGTATTCACGCCGACAGACCAGCACGGCTACAGGAAGGCGGAGACCACGATCAAGGTCAACGTCATCAAAAATACCTTCAAGAACTGCGAGGAGCCGAATCCCATTACGGAGAAGAAACTCGGTACGACCTTTGCAGGGCTTAACCTGCCGCAAATTGTGGTCGTCGAGGCCATCGACGGTCTCAGGGTTGGCATGGAGGTTTCGTGGGAGGAATCGTCCTATGACGCGCAGTCCACGGCTTGGCAGACTATCCCCGGTACGCTGGTATTCGACGCTAACGACGAGCACAAGTATCAGCAGCCGGAGCCTGCGGTAACAGCCGCAATCCGGGTGAAGCTCCTCGGTCCGGAAGATGCGCCGGCGATCACTACCACGATGCTGCCCGGCGGCACGGTCGGCACGCCGTACAGCCATCAGCTTCAGGCAAATGGGGGAGGCTTCATTCTGTGGGAGCTTTTCAGCGGCGAGCTGCCCGATGGCTTGACGCTGAAAATGACCACCGGCGAGATCAGCGGCACGCCCACTACGGAAGAGACTGCCACATTTACCGTTCGGGCCATCAACAGCGTGGGCAACGATAAGAAGGAGCTGTCTATTACCATAGCGAACACCCCCGCAGTTGAGCACACCGTCACCGTCAGCAATGACGGCAACGGCACCGGCACAGCAGATCCTTCCACCGCTGCGGCCGGTACGACAATCATCCTGACCGCCACGCCTGACAAGGGCTACCACCTCAAGGAGTGGAAGGTCATGAGCGGCGACGTGACCATCACCAACGATAAGTTCCTCATGCCGAACGGTAATGTGGAAGTCAAGGCAATCTTCGAGGAGGACGCGCCTTCCGCGGAAGATCTGGTAGACCCCATGATCCGGATCATTCCGTCCACGAGAGGCGGCTATCCTACGCAGGGCGGCACACGGACGGCGGCAGACTTCTTCCAGCCGGGGGAGGCGCCCAAGGGTGCAAAAATCACGGCCATCACACCGCCCGCGTCTCCATCTATTCTGGACAGCATCAGCGTAGATAATGATGGGCTTCTGAGCTATGCTAAAAATGCGGCGGATGGCGAGCAGCTGAAAACAGATGTCTACACCGTCACCATCACCAGCGATGACTACGCGCCCATTACCGCCCCGCTGACCGTGCGCCAGTATCTCTTTGCAGGCTTTACATCAGAATGGAATCTACGCCCCTGGGTCTACGGAGATACCCGCACTTACAACTGGAAGGTGCTATATCCCGGCGAAAACGGCACCTGGTCGGCGGTTATGCGAGAGCAGGGAATCTTTGAGGTTTACGAGGAAACCGTTGATACGACCAGCGAGCCGGGAGTGTCCCACTATACGACGAAGGTCAGGGCAATCAAGGCGGGCCAGACCTTTATCGATATTCTCTATGTGTCCGATACCACGGCGGCGTGGTCGCCATGGTGCGGCAGTTCTGTTGTCGCCGGTGGATGGGTCTTTACGCGCCCCCTCACCGTAACGGCCGGCAGCGCAAGCATCACTAAGGGCGATGCGCTGCCGACAGACCTTGTGCGCTGTACCGGCCTGCTGGACAGCGAAGGACGCACGGACGACCGGGATACGGTGCTGGACAACGCCCTTTCCTATCGGCTGCTTAACGCGAACAACGAGGAAGTCACGGCGGCCACGGCACGCAATACCCCCGGAACCTACACCGTCGTCCCCACTGCTGCCCTCAAATCCGGCTGGGAGGAGAGATACGCACTCAGCCGGATCAACGGCACGCTGACAGTGGAGGATAAGGTCGAGTTCACCGTCACTGTGACCAGCGGCGGCAACGGCACAGTTTCCGCCTCTCATGTAAAGGCGGTTGCCGACACGGAAATCACCCTGACCGCCACGCCTGACAAGGGCTACCACTTCAAGGAGTGGCAGGTCATGAGCGGCGGCGTGACCATCAAGGACGATAAGTTCACCATGCCGAGCTGCAACGTGGAGGTCAAGGCCATCTTCGAGAAAAATGCACATCCTGCGCCCACCGAGTTCATCGTCACCTTTGACGGCAACGGCGGTACGCCCTCTGCCGGCAGCATGACCACCA
>CAVHKA010000169.1:0-4533 GCA_963636325.1 Agathobacter sp.
CCGTTCAGGGACCAGTCGTCGTAGTCGGGGGCGCGGCCGTCGTGGGGCTTGCCGGAGCGCTTCAGGTTATCACCGATCTGCATCAGGAACACGGTGTGATGCTCACGGCAGATGGCATGCTCACGCTCCTTGGGGGTCAGATCAGGCCAGCGATCCTCCAGCTCCTGGGTGGTGACGAAATAGACCTCGCGGTCCAACTTGGTGTGCAGGCTGGGGAAGGCGATCTGCAAAGCATCGTTGGTCTCCACCACGGCGCCCACGATGGCACGGACGGTCTGCTTCAGGAAGTTGACATTGCGGTCCTCGCGGGAAATGACCTTTTCCCAGTCCCACTGATCCACATAGACGGAGTGGAGGTTATCCACCTCCTCGTCGCGGCGGATGGCGTTCATATCGGTGAACAGGCCCTTGCCCACATTGAACTCATAGCGCTTCAGCGCCAGGCGCTTCCACTTGGCCAGAGAATGTACCACCTGACCGTTGGCGCCTACGTCGGGGATATCAAAGGAAACAGGGCGCTCCACGCCGTTCAGGTTATCATTCAAACCGGAATCCTCACGGACAAACAGGGGAGCGGAGACCCGACGCAGATTCAGCGCCTGCCCCAGATTGATCTGGAAATTACTCTTAATGAATTCGATGGCGCGCTGCATCTCATAGACGGACAGCGGCGTTTTGTAACCGGCGGGAATGAAGACCTTACTCATGCCTTAGCACCTCTTTCAATCAAAATATGCACTCTATTATAATAAGAGAGACACCGGTTGGCAAGAGAAAATTTCCCTAAATCTTGCATAAAAAATTGCCGCATCCTTGTGGATGCGGCAATTTTGGGAAGAAAGCTTACTTGTAGGACTCGATCATGGCCTTGAAGGCGGGCAGGCTGCGGCGAATCATGTCGTTGGACACGCAGTAGCTCAGGCGGAAGAAGCCGGGGCAGCCGAAGCCGTCAGCGGGAACCACCAGCAGGTTGTGATCCAGCTTGGCCTTCTCGGAGAAGGCGTTGGCGTCGCCGTTGGGAGCCTTGACGAACAGATAGAAGGCACCGTCGGGCTTGGCGCACTCGTAGCCCATCTCGGTCAGGCTGTTATACAGCAGGTTGCGGTTCTCATTGTAAGCCACCAGGTCGGGACGCTCCTCGGCGCAGCACTCAATGACCTTCTGCATCAGCGTGGGGGGGCAGACGTGGCCCATGATGCGGGCAGCGCCGGAGATAGCAGCGTACACGTCATGGCTGTCGTCAGCGAAGCCGGGGACGTAGACGTAGCCGATACGCTCGCCGGGCAGGGACAGGGACTTGGAGTAGGAATAGCACACGATGGTGTTCTTGTAGATGCAGGGGATGAAGGGGACCTTCACGCCGCCGTACACCAGCTCACGGTAAGGCTCGTCAGCGATGATGTAGATGGGATGGCCGTACTCGGCGCTCTTGCGCTCCAGCAGGGCGGCCAGACCCTTCAGGGTCTCCTCGGTGTACACAACGCCGGAGGGGTTGTTGGGGGAGTTGACGATGATGGCCTGGGTGTGCTTGGTGATGCGCTTCTCCACCTCGTCCAGATGGATCTGGAACGCCTTGGTGTCAGCGGGAACGACCACCAGCTTGCCGCCGTTGGCGTTAACGAAGGGACGATACTCGGGGAAGAAGGGGGCGATGGCCATGATCTCGGTGTCGGCGTCCACGATCAGCGCCTTGATGATGGAGATCAGGGCGGGAGCGGCACCGCAGGTGAAGAACAGCTCGCTGGCCTTCACATCCAGACCGAAGCGGGCAGCCAGATCCTTGGCGACGGCGGCGCGGGCCTCTTCAAAGCCGGGGGCCATGGAGTAGCCGTGCAGCTTGATGGAGTCAGTCTCGTCCACGATCTTCTTAATGGACTCGTTGACCTTCTTGGGGGCGGGGATGCTGGGATTGCCCAGAGAGTAGTCGTACACCTTATCGGGGCCGACGACCTTGGCCTGCTCCAGACCATAGGCGAACAGCTGACGGATAACAGAGGGGGCGGTACCCAGAGTGTAGTATTCCTGATTGACCATGATAACAGCTCCTATTCTTTTTTCCTTTTTATATTACGCATGCGGCTCAAACGCATGCATGACCAACTATTACTATACGAGTGTTTTTCCTGATTGTCAAGTATTTATCAAAGAAAACGGATTTTTAGAGAAAAATTTATGCAAACGAAACAACCGGAAGCCTCAGTTCAACTCCATCCGCTGGGCCAGCACGCTGCCGGCGGCGATGGAAGCCAGCTTGGATTCGGCGCTGTCGGCACGGGATACCAGCACGATAGGTACCTTGGCGCCCAGGATGATACCGGCGTTCTTGGCGTTGCCGAACAGGGAAGCGGCCTTGCCGATGCCGTTGCCTACCTCATAGTTGGGCACCAGCAGGATGTCAGCATCGCCTGCGCCGGGGGCTGTGTAGTGCTTATGGTGGCAAGCCTCCTTGCTGACGGCCAGATCGAGGGCCACGGGGCCGCACACGTTCATGTTGTACTTGCTCCAGCGTTCGGTCATGTGGGCCAGTGCGTCGGCGTCCACAGTGGACTGGATCTTGGGGTTTACCACCTCCGCGCCGCAGATGCAGGCAGCGTTGATGCTCTCATAGCCCAGGGCGTGCAGCACCATGGCGGCATTTTCCAGAATTTCAGCCTTCTTGTCCAGATCAGGGAAGGTGTTGACGCCGCCGTCGGTGAGGATCACCATCTTGCCGTAGGCGGGGATCTCATAGAACATGCAGTGGGTGGTAAGATGGCTGGTGCGCAGACCGCACTCCTTGTTGAACACGGCGCGCATCAGATCGGCAGTGCCCAGAATACCCTTCATCAGGAAATTGGCCTTACCCTCGGCGCACAGAGCCACAGCCTTGGCGGCGCAGTCGGTATCGCTGTCACCGGCGACGATCTCGTAATCGGCGGGGTTCTCGCCCAGACCGGACAGCATGTCCTTGATCTCGTCCATATGGCCCACCAGAATGGGGGTGGCGATGCCTTCCTTGCGGGCCTCCACCACCGCCTCGATCACGGGCTGGTCATGTGCGGCGGCCACGGCGATAACGCCGGTCTTACCGCCCTTGGCGGCCTCTAAGATGCCATTGATCGTATTGATCATGTACGTTTCCTCCTGAATTCCTGTGATGTGATCAGAAAATTATGGTTACATTCCACATTATACATCCTCATTCCACCAGCGTCAACGATAAACCGAAGGATTCAATGAAATATTTTGTAAAACTCCGATGTAAGAAGAAAATGGTTGAAGAAAATGGGAGAGTATGCTATGATAACAAATTACGGAATACCTTATAGAAACGAGTAACCATATGAAAACACATGACTTTTATTTCGACCTGCCGCAGGAGCTGATCGCCCAGACGCCTATCGAGCGGCGTGACGCCTCCCGCCTGCTTGTGCTGGATAAGACCACCGGCGCATGGGAGCACCGGCACTTTTTCGATCTGCCGGAGTATCTCTATCCCGGCGACTGCCTGATCCTCAACGATTCCCGTGTGCTGCCGGCCCGTCTGCTGGGCCAGCGTATGCCGGGCGGCGGCGCGTGCGAGGTGCTGCTGCTGATCGACCGCGGCGACAAGACCTGGGAATGTCTGGTGCGGCCCGGCAAGAAGATGCGCAAGGGCGCAAAGCTCTCCTTCGGCGACGGCCAACTGACCGCCGAGGTCACGGAGGAGCTGCCCGGCGGCAATCGCCTGGTGCGCTTCGATTACGAGGGCATCTTTCTGGAGGTGCTGGATCGCCTGGGCAAAATGCCCCTGCCGCCTTATATCAAAGAGGAATTGCAGGACCGTGAGCGCTATCAGACCGTGTACTCCAAGGTGGTAGGCAGCGCCGCCGCGCCTACGGCGGGCCTGCATTTCACCAAGGAGCTGCTGGAAAAGGTACAGGCCATGGGCGTTGGCATCGGCTATGTGACGCTGCATGTGGGCCTCGGCACCTTCCGTCCGGTGAAGGAGGACGAGATCACCGAGCATGAGATGCACAGCGAGTACTGCATCATCCCGCAGGAGACGGCCGACCTCATCAACCGCACCCGTGCCAGCGGCGGCCGGGTCATCTGCGTAGGCACCACCTCCTGCCGCACGGTGGAATCCTGGGCGGGGGAGGACAGCACCATGCAGGCCAGCGCCGGGTGGACAAATATCTTCATCTATCCCGGCTACCGGTTCAAGGCTACGGACGCACTGATCACCAACTTCCACCTGCCGGAATCCACCCTGATCATGCTGGTGTCGGCGCTGGCGGGCCGCGAGCATATTCTGGCGGCGTACCAGGAGGCGGTAAAGGAGAAGTATCGGTTCTTCTCCTTCGGTGATGCGATGTTCATTGGAGTCGGGATGTCCGAAAACGGCGATAATGGCAAAAAGTCAGCAATTTCAGGCGCTTCGGAGGATGCGACTGTACCGGAGAACAAAGCTGACGAAACCGACCGGTAATGAAATGCGCGTCCCGACTCCGAAACATCGACGCCATGTTTATTCACTGAAGCGTATGAAAATTTATTTCATCCTTTCGCTGG
>CAVHKA010000170.1:0-4498 GCA_963636325.1 Agathobacter sp.
GTGCGGGTCGCGGAGCCGATCATGTGCTGCGCTTTATTTTTGAAAAACGGTGCCCGCCGAACAGGCGGTACCGGCGCCGGGAAAAGAGGGACGAAATGCAGACGATTTTGATCATTGATGATGACGCCACCATCGGGAATCTGGAACAGGAGGTACTGGAGCGGGCGGGCTACGCCGTGCAGCGGGCCTACTCCGGGACGGAGGCGCTTCTGCTGCTGAAAAACAGCCGCCCCGATCTCATTTTGCTGGACTTGATGCTGCCGGGCCTCAGCGGCGAGGAGGTGCTGCCGAAGATACAGGGTATCCCCGTCATCGTGGTCAGCGCCAAGGCCGCCGTGCAGGATAAGGTGGACCTCTTGCTGGGCGGCGCGGCGGACTATCTCACCAAGCCCTTCGATACCAAGGAGCTGCTGGCCCGTGTGGCCGTGCGGCTGCGGGAGGCGGCCCGCTCTCCGCTGGCGGCGGTCTATACCTGCGGCGGGCTGACGCTGGACACGGCTTCTCATGAAGTCCGGGCCGACGGCGTGCCGGTGCAGCTGACCCGGACGGAATTCGCCATTTTGAAGCTGCTGATGCAGAATCCCGGCCAGGTGCTGGCAAAGTCCGTGCTGCTGGACCGCATCAGCGCCGACACGCCGGACTGCACGGAGAACTCGCTGAAGACCCACATCAGCAACCTGCGGGGAAAGCTGCGGGCCGCGGCGGGCCGGGAGTATGTGGAAGCGGTCTGGGGCATCGGTTTCCGCCTGAAAACAGGATCTTGACCATTTCTGGACGATTTTCTTGACCGCTTTCTGGAACTTTGCCTGATACCATTGGGACGATCAAGCAAAGGAGGTACATCATATGGAATATGTGCTGGAAACCAACGGGCTCTGCAAGCGCTACCGTGATTTCGCGGCGCTGAACGGCCTGGATATGCATATCCCCAAAGGCGCGATCTACGGCTTTGTGGGGAGAAACGGCGCGGGTAAGACCACGCTGATCCGGCTCATCTGCGGCTTACAGGAGCCGACGGGCGGCAGCTTTACGCTGTACGGCGCGAAGAATAGCGACGAGCGCATCGGGCGGTGCCGCCGCCGGATGGGCGCGGTGGTGGAAACGCCGTCCATCTACATGGATATGACGGCGGAGGAAAACCTTCGCCAGCAGTATCTGGTGCTGGGCATGCCATCGACGGACGGCATCCCGGAGCTGCTGCATCTGGTGGGACTGGACGGCACGGGGAAAAAGAAAGCGAAAAACTTTTCGCTGGGCATGCGCCAGCGGCTGGGCATCGCCGTGGCCCTGGCGGGAAATCCGGACTTTCTGGTGCTGGATGAGCCGGTCAACGGCCTGGATCCTCAGGGCATCATCGAAATGCGGGAGCTGGTCCTGAAGCTCAACCGTGAGTACGGCATCACCGTTCTGATCTCCAGTCACATCCTCGACGAGCTTTCCCGCCTTGCCACCCACTACGGTTTTATTGACAGCGGGTACATGGTGAAGGAGATAAGCGCCGGGGAGCTGGAGGCCCACTGCCGCAAATGCACCCGTGTGGAGGCCGACAGCAGCCGTGTACTGGCCCGGGTGCTGGACGGCTTCGGCGCGGAATACCGCGTTGTGGACGATAGCCGGGTGGATGTTTTCACCGATATTCCGGTCACCGCGCTGGCCGGGGAGGCGCGGAAGGAGAACTGCGCCATCCACAGCATGAAGGAGCGGGACGAAAGCCTTGAGAGCTTTTATATGAACCTGATGGGAGGTGTGCGCCATGCGTAAGTTGCTGAGAGCTGACCTTTTCCGCCTGCGCCGGAGCCGCGTGCTGTGGCTGTGCATGGCGGCCGCCTTTGTTTTTTCCGCCATTTTCCTGCTGCGGCTCAGCGTGGACAACGAAAATATGAGTACGCTGGATGATGCGTTTCTGCAGCTGCTGCCCTTCCTGTCCATCCTGCACGCGGCCTTTATCGGACTCTTTCTGGGGGTCGAATATCAGGACGGCACCATGCGCAACAAGCTGGCCGTGGGCCACTCGCGGCGTGAGGTATACGGCGCCCATCTGATCACCGCTGTCATCGGCTGCTTCGCCATTTTGCTGGCATGGGCGGCCAGCGTGGTGATCGGCGTGGTCAAATTCGGCTGGTTTGCCGCCCCGGCGGGAACGCTGCTGCTGTGCGCCGCCGCCATCCTACTGCTGACCGTGGCGCAGGCCGCCATCCTGACGCTGCTGTGCCTGCTGGTCACCAACCGCGCCGTGTCCGGCGTGGCCGCCATCCTGTTGGCGCTGGCGCTGCTGATCCTGGGCAGCAGCTTCTATAACGCCCTGTGCGAGCCGGAGACGACCTCCGCCGCCATCATGACGGAAAACGGCTTTGAGATCGGTGAGCCGGAGCCCAACCCCTACTACATCTCCGGCACGCTGCGGACCGTGTATCAGTTTGCCGTGGACGCGCTGCCCTCCGGGCAGGCGATCCTGCTGGCCAATCAGGAACTGACCCATCCGGGCGTTTCCCTTTGCGCCTCGGCGGGCATTACGCTGCTGGCCAGCGCCGTCGGCATGGCGATCTTCAAACGAAAAGATCTGAAATAAGGAGTGTACTATGGAGCTTCCGTGGATCGTTCTGACCTGTGCCCTTGCGCTGGGCGTGCTTTTCCTGCTGCTTTGCCTGCTGTCGCTGCGCCGTTCCCTCCGCGAGGTGGCGGAGGAGCTGGAGGAAAAGCTGGGGACGGACACGAATACCCTGCTCTCCATTTCCACCGGTGACAGGACCGTGCGGGCACTGGCCGCCCGTATCAACCGGCAGCTGCACGCGCTCCGCAGGGAGCGCGTGCGGCTGCAAGCGGGGAACGACGAGCTGACCGCCGCCGTTACCAACATCTCCCACGATCTGCGCACGCCGCTGACGGCTATTTGCGGCTATCTGGATCTGCTGGAGCAGGAGCCGCAGTCGGAGAAGACCGCGCGATATCTTGCCGTTATCCGGGAACGGACCGACGCCATGCGGAGCCTGACGGAGGAATTGTTCCGCTATTCCGTCATTACATCCACGGCGGAGACCCTGAAAAAGGACACTGTCTGCCTGAACGACGTTCTGGAGCAGAGTCTTGCCGCTTTTTACGGCACCCTGTCCGCACGGGGCATCACGCCGGAGATCCGTATGCCGGAGCAGGCGGTGGTACGGCAGCTGGACGCCGCGGCGCTGCGGCGGGTGTTCGATAACATCCTGAGCAACGCCGTCAAATACGCGGAGGGCGATCTTGCGGTCAGCCTGCTGCCGGAGGGTACGGTCACTTTTTCCAACAGCGCGCCGTCCCTGAGCCGGGTGCAGGCGGAGCGGCTGTTCGACCGCTTTTATACGGTAGAGACCGCCCGGGATTCCACCGGGCTTGGGCTGTCCATCGCCCGACTGCTGGTGGAAAAGATGGGCGGCATCATCACGGCAAACTATGAAAACGGAAGGCTGCACATCTGTGCGGCCTTTCCGCGCACGCGAACATAGCAAAAAACGTCGAGAGAAATGCGGCCCCGCACGGTAGAATGTACCCCGTAAGGAGTTGAAGCGTGCATGAGAGAACAGATCCTGGCCGTCCAGCGGATGCAGGACTACATCGAAAAGAACCGGACCGGGGAGATCAGTCTGTCTGATCTGGCGCGGGCATCGCTGGTTTCTCCGTGGTATGCCTACCGGCTGTTCCGGTCACGTTCTTCATTCCTTACGGCGCGAAATACCGTGAACTGAGAAAGGAGCCGATCGACGTGTCCAACATTCAACCCATTTTCATACAGGCCGTCCGCAAGCCGGAACGCCTGTGCATCATCAAGCGCGGCCGGCGGGCGGAGGATTACTTCCCCTACTGTGAGGAGGTCAGCTGCGACGTGTGGGGCATCCTCATGAGTATGAAGTCCCTCTGCGGCGAGCCTGTCGCCATGTGGCTGCCGCCAAAGTACAAAAAGCCCAATACCTCCACCTATGTGCAGGGCGTGGAGGTGGAGACCGACTACATGGGTATCATCCCGGAGGGGTTCGACACCATCCGCCTGCCCGAAGCCGAATACCTGATGTTCCAGGGGCAGCCCTTCCGGGAAGAGGATTACTGCGAGGCCATCCGCACCGTGCAGGCCGCCATGGACGGCTATGATCCCTCCGTCATAGGCTACCGCTGGGATGACGGGAATCCCCGTATCCAGCTGGAGCCCCGTGGTCAGCGCGGCTATATTGAGCTGCGGGCGGTCAGGAGGGTCGGGGAATGAGCGAAGCCATTTTTGTCGAAGGTCTGACCAAAGCCTATCATGGAAAAACCGTGGTGGATCATCTGGATCTCTCCGTGAAGAGCGGTACGGTGTTCGGCCTGTTGGGCGCCAACGGCGCGGGAAAAAGCACTACCATCGAGTGCATGCTGGGCACAAAACAGGCCGACGCGGGGACGGTGCGTCTGCTGGGGCAGGACCCGAAGAAGCGCCGCCGCACACTTTTTGAACGTATCGGCGTGCAGTTTCAGGAGGGCGACTATCATAGAG